>DMTA01000206.1 GCA_003454835.1 Achromobacter sp.
TGACGCCGACCGGCGCGTGGCTGCACGGCGGCACCGCGCCCGCCTGGCTGGCGGACGCCCGCCGCCTGCAGACGCGCGAAGGCAATCTGTGGCTGTCCGACGCGCAGGGCGCCCTGCTCAATGTGGTGGACAAGGACGGCAAGCCGCTGCTCAAACCCGAGACGGTCGCGGCGCTGCAGAACCAGCAACTCCAGCCGCTGCCCACCGGCGTCACGGGCGGCCCGCTGGGCTTGCTCGGTCAAAGCCACTGCAATTGCGACGACACACAGGTGGGTCTGCTGCTTGCCGATGGCAGCATGGTCACCGATCCGTCCTGGTCTGCCGTGACGCCGCTGGACGACACCGATCATGAGAACGCCGCAGCCCTGACAGCGGACCAACTGCGCTACGCGGCCGAAACCGACGACGGCATGGTGCTGCTGGACGCGCGCGGCACGCGCATCGACCTGCCCGCGCAGCAGCACATCGGCATGTTCCGTCATGGCTACGCGCAGGTGTATGGCGACGGCGTGGTGCGCATGATCGACCGCGCGGGCAAAACGTTCGAGCTGCCCGAGAACTTCGATACGCAGGTCGTGGCGCCCGGCGTGGCGCGCTTTGTGCAAACGGCGTCCGACGGCGCGCCGTGGGGGCTGTACGATTTCGCGGCCGGCAAGCTGCTGGCCGCCCCCACGTTCCGCAGCATCGGCGAATTCCAGAATGGCCAGGCGATCGCGTCGCTGGGCGCGGGCCGGGTCGGCGTCATCGACCTGCAAGGCAAGTGGGTCGTGCCGGCCAGCCACCACGGCGTGGAACGCGTGAACGACACGCTATGGCGGGGGACGCAGCCCGGCAAGCAAGCGGACGAGTATGACCGTCCCGCCGCAGTGTTCAATACGCGCGGCCTGGCGCTGACGGCCTTCATGCGTGGATTGCAGGTAGGCGACTTTGGGGATGGCTCGGTCAGCGCGGGCAACAGCGAGCGCCGCTGGATCATCTCGCCGGACGGCTCGGACGCACTGGACATGAAGGATGCGGACTACCTGCGGCTGGGCGACTGGATGGAGATCCGCCGCGCCGACCGCGAAGGCTACTTGAACGGCAAGGGCGCCTGGCAGATCGCACCAGCAGCCCGCACCGGCACCCTCTTCCAAGGCGCGCCCGCGCGCGCGCTGACGTCGAACGCCAAGGGCACGCAGGTCATGGACGCCAACGGCAAGATTCTGGCCACCCTGCCCCGCGGCGAATGGACGTGGCCGCCACGCTCCGACCTGCTGATCCGGTATTACTCGGCCGACCGGGGCACCATGACGGACTACACGGACCTGACAGGCAAGACCCGGTTGACGGTCGAAGGGTTTGGATCGGGCTTCTCTGAAGGCCGCGCCGTCACGCATCTGTCTGGCGGCGGGATGCGCTGGGTGGATGCCAAGGGCGTGCTGACGGGGCCGGCGTTCGACGCGCTGGGTCCGCTGCGCGAAGGCCTGGCGCCCGCCGCCAGCGACCGGCGCTACGGCTATGTCAATAGCGCAGGCACGTTCGCCATTCCAGCCGAGTACCGGGCCTTGTCCGGATTTGAGAACCAGCGTGCGGTGGTGTCCACGGAAGACGACTCGCGGATCATCGACAACGCCGGCAGCGTGGTCGCACAGGTCAGGATGCAATGCGGCATCCGCACCCTGTACGGCGCCGCCGGCCAGCGGCTGTGGCCCCTGCGCATGCCGCACGGCTGCAAGCGTACCGAGCCGTCGCGCGCCTACTGAGCATCCAGCGCCAGATAGCGGCCGGTCTGCACGATTGCTTCGCGTTCCTTGAAGCTGGTCAGCCGGTCCGCCATTGCGCTGCTGTCGCCCGTCAGCCGGATCGCGCGAAGCGTCTCCTGCATCGCGTGGATCGCCGCGCGCTGCAGGTCCGACGGAATGATCGCCAGGCGGTAGCCCATCGCCGTCAGGTCCGGCAGCGGCACCAGCGGCGTCTTGCCGCCGTAGAACATGTTGATGAGCTTCAAGCCCGGCAACCGCTCGGCAATGGCGCGGATCTGCGCCAGCGTCTCCGGCGCCTCGACAAAGATCATGTCGGCGCCGGCCTTCAGGTACAGCTCGGCGCGGGCGATGGCCGCGTCAAATCCTTCGACCGCGATGGCGTCGGTGCGCGCGATGACCAGCGTGTCGGCGTCGGCGAGCGTCTGGCGCGCAATGTGGACCTTGCGGGCCATCTCGCCGGCATCGACCAGGCTCTTGTCGTCCAGGTGGCCGCAGCGCTTGGGAAAGGTCTGGTCTTCGATATGAAACGCCGCCACGCCCGCGCGCTCCATCAGGCGCACCGTGCGTTCCACGTTGGCCGAGCCACCGAATCCGGTGTCCGCGTCCGCCACCACGGGCAGACCGCTGGCGTCGACGATCTTTTCCACGCGGTCCATCACTTCGGTGAAGCTGAGCAGACCGATGTCCGGGTAGCCGGCGGCACGCGCGATGGCGCCGCCGCTGGCGTAGACCGTTGAGAATCCGGCCGCGGCAACCAAGCGGGCCGACAGGCCGTCATAGGCGCCGGGCGCCAAGACGATGTTTTCAGAGAGCTGCTGGCGCAACCGCGCGCCGGGGGATAAATGGGTGGTCATGGGGATCCTTCAAGGAAAAAGGTTCATACCCGCATGATCTGCGCCGGCCATTAGAATGTCCAATATATGGAATATTTCTAATCGGTATTTTATGAGTATCAATATGGAACTGCGCCATCTTCGCTATTTCGTCGTCACTGCCGAGGCCCAGCATTTCACGCGGGCAGCCGAGTTGCTGGGCATGGCGCAGCCGCCGCTCAGCCAGCAGATCCGCCAGCTTGAACAGGAAGTGGGCACGTCCCTTTTTGACCGCACGGGCCGCGGGGTGACGCTGAACGACGCCGGCCGCGCGTTCCTGGCGTGCGCGCAGGACATCCTGCAACGCGCCGATGCGGCCGTGTGCACGGCCCAACGCGCCGCGCGCGGCGAGGTGGGCGAACTGACGTTGGGGTTCACCGAGTCGGCGTCTTTCAACGGCGTGGTGACCGAGCTGATCCGCCAGTACCGCGAGCGCTACCCGGAAGTTGAAATGACGCTGTCGCAGGGCGACAGCGAAACGCTGGTGGCGCAACTGCGCGACGGCGCGATCGACGCCGCGTTCGTGCGCCCGCCCTTTGCGCTGGACGGCGGGCTGACGTTCACGCAACTGGTGGAGGAACCACTGGTGGTCGCGATGCCGCTGGGCCATGCGCTGGCGCGCCGCAAGCGGCTCACGCCCACCGACCTGCAGCAGGAGACCTTCATCCTGTACTCGCGCAAATCGGGCTACGGCCTGAGCGCAGACATCATGGCGGCGTGCCGGCAGCACGGGCTGAGCCCGCGCATCGGGCAACAGGCGCCGCAGTTGTCATCGGCCGTGAACCTGGTGGCGGCAGGGATGGGCGTGGCGATCGTGCCGGCCTCACTGCGCCCCCTGCGCCCGGATGGCGTGCTCTACCGGCCGTTAGCGCTGGATTGGCCGCGCGCGATGCTGGGCCTGGCCGTGCGCGATGCGACTGGTGCTCGGGCCGCCAATCTGCTTGCGCTGGCGCGGGCTCGCCGCAAGCCCTGACGCGTTTTGCTGGCCCGCGGACTCAATCGTCGTGCGATTCGTGCACGGCAATTGCGCCGCGCTTCCAGTAGCTGGCGGCGCGTATGCGGCTCTTGTCGATGCCGTGTTGGGCCACCATGATCTCGCGCACCGCTTTCGCGGTGGCCGATTCCGCCGCCACCCACACATAGCCTTCGCCCCGCGGCAACGCCAATTCGCGCGCGGCTTGCAGCAAGAGCGTGCTGTAGCCCGGCGCGGTCCCGTTGCGATGCAGCCAGCGCACCGACGCCTTCGCGGCCGTTTGCAGCGGGATTTCATTCTCCACCGCCGGCACTTCGATCAGCACCAGCGCCTGCGCCGAGGCGGGCAGTTCTTCCAGCCGGCGCGCGATGGCGGGCAGCGCGGTCTCGTCGCCGATCAGCACATGCCAGTCGAACGCGGTGGGCACCACAAACGAACC
>DMTA01000187.1 GCA_003454835.1 Achromobacter sp.
CGGAGCGGCGCCTGAGCGGAGTTTGAGCGGAGTCTGAATGCAACGTGCCCGAGGTGTGCCCGGATGCACCGAGGCGTGGTCAGGTCCAAGTGTCGCAAAAAGGGGAATCGGCGCGCCGCCCAGGGTTTCCCGCGCTTGTTCGCGTCATGGACGCTGGATAACATCCGCTAACAATCCCGCCCCATTGTTGAGGCGCGGCGGATCTTTCGGGTTTCCCATGTTCAAACGCACTCTCCGGCAGCACGCGCTTGCCGCGGCGCTGGCCCTGTCCGCCGCGGCCGTGGCCGGCTGGGCGGCCCTGCATACGCTGGCCCTGAAGACCGAACCGGTGCCTGCGGCCGCACCCGGCATCTACATCCCGAACCTGGGCAATACGCTGGACGAGCAGACGCGCAACCTGTCGCGGCTGAGCCAGGCGCTGCGCACCGGAGACCGTCTGGTGATCCTGGGGTCGTCCGAGCTCACCAGCAACGACCTGCGCTTCGTGCCCTACCGCTTCCTGGCCGACGAGCTGCAGATGCCCGTTTTGGCGTACGGCCATTCCGGGTTCCAGTCGCTGGGGATGCAGTTCGTGCTGGCGGCGCTGGCGGACGATCTGTCGCCGGCCTCGCGCGTGGTCGTGATGCTGTCGCCCGGCTGGTTCGACGGCGAAGGCGGCCTGGGGCCGGACGAATTCAAGGAGCACGCCAATCCGCTGCTGCCCCGCCTGCTGCGCCAACCGGACGGCCGCGCCGAAGTGTTGCGGTGGCTGGACGCCAAGGGCGATGCCGGCGTGTACTGGTCGATGGCGGCCGAGCAGGCATACGTGTTCCGTCAGCGGCTGGCCGGCCTGTGGGCGCCGGCGTACGCCGCCCCCGTTCCCGAACGGGAACGCGAAGGCCCCGCGGCGGCGGCGCGCGTGGTGGACTGGGACGCCCTGGCCGGTCAGGCGCAGGCTGCCGAGCAGGCGCTCATGACGGACAACCGCTACGCGGTGCGCGACGAATTCTTCAACAAGTACCTGCGCAGCATCCCCGAGGGCGGCAAGACCGCCTACCAGCCTCAGCCGCTGACCGGCCACGACGAATTGCGCGAACTCGATGCCCTGATGGCGCTGCTGCACCAGCGCCGCGTCAATGCGCTGTTCGTCATGCAGCCCCTGCACCCGATGGTCTTCAACGACCTGGACCGGTTCGACCGGATCCAGCAGCAGGTCGCCGGCCTGTGCCAGCGCTACGCGATGACCTGCATGGACATGTATGACGCGCCCTTCGAGATCGGCACGCTGCGCGACGTGCAGCATCTGGGCGAGTTGGGCTGGCTGCGCGTGAACCAGAAGATCGCCGAGGTATTCCGCCCATGAAAAGAACGCTTTGGCTCTGCCTGCTGTATCTGGGAATCCTGGCCGTGATGGTGATCCAGGCCGATACGTCCGCCAATCTGGGTAAACCGATGGAGATCGAATTCCAGTATTCGAAGTTCTAAGATTGGGGGCCGCTTCATTCAGGGACAGGTCATAAATCTGCAATAATCGGGGCATTCTCGCCGGAACCTCGCCCCCTCCCCCATGTTCGACCTCTTCCACGGCCTAGACCTTTGGGTTGGCCTCAGTCTTGTGCTGGCCCTGACATTCGTCCTGGCCTTCGAATTCATCAACGGTTTTCATGACACGGCAAACGCCGTGGCAACGGTCATCTACACCAAGGCCATGCCGCCGCATCTGGCGGTGGTCCTGTCCGGCATCTTCAATTTCCTGGGCGTGTTGCTGGGCGGCGTGGGCGTCGCCTACGCCATCGTCCATCTGCTGCCCGTCGAACTGCTGATCAATGTGGATACCGGTCGCGGCCTGGCAATGGTGTTCGCCATGCTGGCGGCCGCCATCGCTTGGAACCTCGGCACGTGGTATTTCGGCATTCCGGCCTCCAGCTCGCACACACTGATCGGCTCGATCCTGGGCGTGGGCCTGGCCAATGCGCTGATCACGGACCTGCCGCTGGGCCAAGGCGTGAACTGGGGCAAGGCCATCGACATCGGCCTGTCGCTGGTGGCCTCGCCCATCGCCGGGTTCGCAGTGGCCGGGCTGCTGCTGCTGGCGCTCAAACGCTGGCTGCCGCTGTCCAAAATGCACAAGACGCCCGAGCAGCGCCGCGCCATCGACAACAAGAAGCACCCGCCCTTCTGGAACCGCCTGGTGCTGGTGCTGTCGGCCATGGGCGTGAGCTTCGTGCACGGCTCGAACGATGGCCAGAAGGGCATCGGCCTCATCATGCTGGTGTTGATCGGCATCGTGCCGGCCAACTTCGTGCTGGACACCCACAGCACCACCTACCAGATCGAACGCACCCGCGACGCCGCCAACCACCTGATGGTGTTCTACCAGCGCAACGAAGCGCTGCTGGGCGACTTCCTGGCGCTGCGCCGCGTCGACATCCAGGAAGACCTGCCCGCCAACTTCCGCTGCGACCCGACCCTGACCGTGCCGACCATCATGGCGCTGCAAAGGGACCTGCACGGGGTATCCAACTACGCCGACCTGTCGGCGCAAAAGCGCATCGACGTCCGCCGGTACCTGCTGTGCCTGGACGACACCGCCAAGAAGGTGGCACGCCTGGAGGGCCTGCCCGCCCGAGAGGCCGCCGACCTGCAACGGCTGCGCGCGGACCTGACCGCCACCACCGAATACGCGCCCTTCTGGGTGATCGTGGCCGTGGCGCTGGCGCTGGGCGCCGGCACCATGGTCGGCTGGCGCCGCGTGGTGCTGACGGTCGGCGAAAAGATCGGCAAACAGGGCATGACCTACGCGCAGGGCATGTCGGCGCAGCTGACCGCCGTAGGCGCCATTGGACTTGCCAACGTCTTCAGCCTGCCCGTGTCCACCACCCACGTGCTGTCTTCGGGCGTGGCGGGCACCATGATCGCCAACAAGACGGGGCTGCAGGGCAACACGGTGCGCAACATCCTGCTGGCCTGGGTGCTGACGCTGCCCGCCTCGATGCTGCTGGCCGCCGGATTGTTCTGGATCGGTGTGCAGATCGCCGGCTGATCGCGGGCCAATCAATCCGGCCGTGCAGGCAATCTGCACGGCCGCTGCAACACTCTGCATATCGCGCCGGTCTATGCGCCCGCGCCCGGCGCCGTCTACGATGGCGCCATGACTACCGCATCCCCCACCCTGCATTACATCTTCGATCCGCTTTGCGGCTGGTGCTACGGCGCCGCGCCGCTGGTGGAGGCAGCCCGCGCCATTGCCGGCCTGAACATCGAGCCGCATGGCGGCGGCATGATGACAGGGGGCAATCGCCAGCCGGTCACCGAGGCCCTGCGCCGCTATGTCATGCCGCACGACGAGCGCATTGCCGGCCTGACGGGCCAGCCATTCGGCGCCGACTATTTCGATGGCCTGTTGCGCGACAGCGGCGCTGTGTTCGATTCCGAACCGCCCACCACCGCCATCCTGGCCGCCCAAACGCTGGCGGGCCGCGGGCTGGACCTGTTGCAGCGCATGCAGCGAGCGCATTACGTGGAAGGCCGCCGCATCGCTGATCCCGCCGTGCTGCGCGCGCTGGCCATTGAAATTGGCCTGGATGCCGAGGCCTTCGACGCTGCCTATCAACAGGCGCAGGGCGCCGAAACCGCCGCGCACATCACGGCCAGCCGCCAGTTGCTGGCCCAGGTAGGCGGCACGGGCTTTCCAACATTGGCTTTGGAGCGCGATGGCGCTTTCACGCTGCTGGAACCCAGCCGGTATCTCGGCCGTCCCGAACAATGGCGCGATCAGCTGGCGGCGCGCATCCAGGGCAACGCCTGACGTCGCGGGTCAGGCAGCGCCGCCCCGGCCCGGGGCAAGACTGCCCGGCCCGGGATCTGGGCGCCTCGGATTCAGGACTCTTCGATATCGCCGTCGCGCTGCAAGGCGCGGTGCATCGCCGGGCGCTCGCCCAGGCGTTCGACGTACGCGTTGAAGACGGGCGTTTCCGGCACGATCTTCATCCGCATCATGTACTGCAGCGAGCCGCCCAGCACGATGTCCACGGCTGAGAACCTGTCGCCCAGGAAATACGGCCGCGCCTGCAGCACCCGCGTCAGCACCTCTTCGACCTCGTCGGCCGATCCCCACCCCAACGCGGCCTGATGCGGCGTCTTGAACGCCCGCTCGACCATCGCGGGTTCGAACACGCCCGTGGAATACGCCAGCCACGTCAGATAGGGACCGCGCTGCGGGTCGCCGACCACCGGCCCCAGCCCCGCCTGCGGAAACAGATCGGTCAGGTACAGCGCGATGGCGGGCGTCTCGAACACGGGCACCCCGTCATGCACCAGCGCCGGCACCTTGCGATGCGGATGGATGTCGATGTAGTCGGCAGGCATGTGCCCCGTGCTGTCGTGGCCGCGGATCGACACCATCTCGGTGTCGTATGGCACGCCCAGTTCCTCAAGCAGCCACAGTATCCGGAACGACCGCGAACGGGGCGCGTGGTAGAGCGTAAGCATGGTCGGTCTCCTTTGGGGGATCGGACCATTTTGCCCTGCGGGCCGCTAAGCCGCCAAGGCCAGCAATATCCCGTATCCGCCCATGCCGAGCAGGACGGCCACACCCGTATTGCTGACCAGGCGCGCCGCCACGCCCGTGACGACAAGCCCGCCCAAGTACGGCGCAATGCGGGCGGCCTCGTCCGCCGCACCCAGCAGGTCCGGCACGATCACGGCGGCGGCAATGCCCGCCAGCAGCGACGGCCCCAGCGCCGACAGCGCCGAACCTTCGCTCGACAGGTGCCGCAGCAGCCGGCTGCGCTCGGACAGCATGAAGGGCAGCGCGCGCGTGAGATAGGTGATGACCGCCATTGCAATGACGGCGCCCCAGAATTCCAATCCGCCGGCGTTCATGCGGGCCTCCTGATCCGATAGGCGGCGCAGCCGATGACGGCGCCCGCCAGGATGGCGAGGCTGGTGTATCCCAGTGCGGCCACCAGTCCGGCGCCGATGACGGCGGCCAGGATCGGCAGCCCCATGCCGCGCCGGGCGCTCTGGCACACCAGCGCCATGAAGAGCGCCGGCAGCGCAAAGCGCATGACCTGCGACAGCATCGGGTAGTGCCGCTCAAGGCCGTCGCCGGCGTACACGCCCACGGCGGTGCCCGCGATCCACGTCAGCCAGGCGCCCAGGCCCAGCGCGATCATCCAGCCCTGTCGCCGGGCGGGTTCCACACCCTGCAGCCGATTGAAGGCGGTGGCGAAGACTTCATCGGTCAACAGGAACGCGACCTTGAGGCGATCGCGCAGCGCCGCAGGCAGAAAGCGCGACAGCAGCGGGCCATAGAGCAGATGCCGCGCGTTGAGCAGCGAGCACAGCGCCACCACCCAGAGCCACGGCGTGCCGGCCTTGATGGAGGCCAGCAGCAGGAACTGGCTGGCGCCGGCGTAAACCAGCACGGAGATCAGGATGACCTGCAGCGGCGTGAGCCCGGCCGCGATGCCGGCGATGCCGAACGTCACGGCCACCGGAAAGTAGCCGATCATGACCGGCAGGCAGGATTTCAGGCCATCGATGCGCGCGCTGCCCAACGGGGCGCGCGCGGCGGCGGGGGGAGTCTCCAAGGCGCTCATCGCTTTTACTTGTTGCGGCGGGCGCCCATTTTACTCAGCGGTGTACGCGGGTCGGCGCAGCGGCGCGGCTTGGTGCAGCGGCGCGGCTTGGTACAGCGCCGTGGCTTGACGCAGCGGCCGGGCT
>DMTA01000195.1 GCA_003454835.1 Achromobacter sp.
GTGTGCTCTTCCGATCTCACCAGCACGCGCTGAATCGGGCGCACCGTGCGCATGGCCTGCGCCACCAGCCCGGCGATGCGGCCGGACCCCACGATCAGCAGCGTGTGGGCATCGGCGCGTGCCAGGTAGTCCGCGCCCAACGCCGCTGCGCCCGCCGTGCGGTACACGGTGACGATATCGCCGTCGACCTGCGCAACCGGCACGCCCGTGGTGGCGCTGTACAGGTTGTACGTCGCGTGCAGGCCCGGCAGGCCCTGATGCGTGTTCTCGGGAAAGATGTTGATGATCTTCACGCCAAAGTACCCGCGTTCGCTCCACGCCGGCATGATCAGCGAGGTGCCGTGCGCGTTGCCGGACTGGATGGCGTGGACGTGGCGGGCGGGCACCGTGGCGTCTTCGCGGAAGGCGTCCCGCAGGGCGGGGATGACGGTGTCGAAGGACAGGGCGTTGCGGGTCTGGTCGGTGTCGATTAAGCGCATCGGATCGTTGCCTGCAGGGTCGGTCAATCAAGGGGCCTCGGGCAGTCTAGCAGCGTGCGGGGCGCAGCCGCCAAAAAAGAAATTGCCCGCGATGTCGCGGGCAATGGATCGGTTTCAGCAGGCAAACGGCCTCAATCGACGTCGGGCCGGGGCAGCGGTTCGCCCGCGCCGGTGCGCTCGACGATGAGCTTGTAGTGATGCGGGCTGCGATGCTTGGCGAAATTGAACACGTGGTCGCGGAAGGTCTGGCCCAGCGCCAGGTCGATGCGCGCGGTGATGACTTCGTCTTCCTCGCCGCTGGCGCGGGCCACGATCTCGCCGGACGGCGCGACGATCATCGAGCTGCCGATCATGTGATGCCCGTCCTCGTGTCCGCACTTGCCCGCCGCGCCGATCCATACTGCGTTCTGGTAGGCGCTGGCCTGCAGCACGATCTCGTGCGTGGTGGTGCGCAGGTGCGCGGGCTCGTTCCAGTGGATGTTCAGCGACGGCGTGTTGTAGCCCAGCACGATCAGCTCGGCGCTTTGCAGCGACATGACGCGGTAGGTCTCGGGCCAGCGGCGGTCATTGCACAGGCACATGCCGATCTTGACGTCGTTGGTCTCCCAGACGCCAAAGCCCAGGTCGCCGACTTCGAAGAACTTCTTTTCCAGATGCTGGAAGGGGGCGTCGACCTTGTGGTCCGAGTGGCCCGGCAGGTGGATCTTGCGGTACTTGCCGATGATCTTGGCGCTGCGGTCCACCAGGATGGCCGTGTTGAACTGGCGGCCTTCCGGCGTCAGCTCGGCATAGCCCAGGTAAAAGCCGATGCCCAGCTCGCGCGCCGTGTCGAACAGCGGCTGCACGTCGGCGTTGGGCATGGTTTTTTCGAAGTAGCGTTCAACCGCTTCGGCGTCGTCCATCCAGTAGCGCGGGAAGAACGTTGTCAGCGCCAGCTCGGGAAACACGACGAACTCGGCCTTGCGGGCGGCGGCTTCGCGCATCATGTCGACAAGGCGGCGCACGACCACCGCGCGGGTGTCGGCCAGATTGACGGCGCCCATCTGGGCGACGGCCAGGCCCATTTTGCGGGACGGGGAAGAGGGGGTCACGAAAGTCTCCAGAATCTTGCGGGGGGCCGTCGCGCGGGAGCGCGTTCAAGGCCGAAGGCGCAAGCATGCCCGCGTGCGGTCCGATCCGAAACTGTGGTCCCCGCCGCCTGGCGGCGCACATCGCCGGCCGCGTCCAGGCACGCAACCTACTGATCTGCATGGAAAAACCCGACAAGCCGCGCAACTGCGAACCCCCCTGTGCATAACTCGGGATCATGGGCGTCGCGCAAAGTTTTATATCGGGTTTCCCCGTAGATCTGGTGGCGCGTAGGACGTTTGGCGCGGATCGCCCGCCGGCTTTCCTAGCAACGCCTCTATTTCCGAAAGCCACAATTAGCGGGTCAGGAGGGGCGAATTTGCGGTTTAAGCCGTTGGAAGTTCGGTTACATTGCCTTACGCGCAGATTTGCATGCAACGCGCCGCCCATGTGCACCGGTCCCCCATGTCACGTTCCAGAATTGCGGCTTTTGTGTTGTTGTTGTCGGCGCTTGGATTCCTCGCGGGGGTGCTGGCTGGACGCCAGATCGAACTGAACCAGGCCGACGACAAATTAGCCGGGCATAACGCCCGGCTGCTTGCGCACGCGCTGCGCGTGGCGCAGGAAAGCCATCGCCTCATGGCCGCGGCCACGCAAGGCGGCGGGCTGTGTTCCGAAGCGGACGTCGCGACCCTGCGCGTGCTGCTCTTCAATTCCACCTACATCCGCGACATCGGCCGCACGCTGGGGGGCATGCTGCGCTGTTCCGCGGCGTGGGGCAAGCTTCCCGACCCGTTGACCCTGCCGCCGCCGGCCTTCACGTTGGCCAGCGGGCTGCAGCTCTGGGTGGGCGCAGCCAACATCGTGGACCGCCGCATCATCGGCGACATGGCGGCGATGCGCGACATCATCGTGTTCACCGCGCCCGGCGCGTTCGACGGCTTTCCGGAACCGGGCTCCGGCATCGACGCCAAGATCGTGACGCGGGACGGCGATCATGTGTACCGGCGCTTTGGCCGTGCGCACGACCTGGACATGCCGCGCGAAAACGTGGACGACCAGGGTTTCGCGCCTGAACGGCGCGCCTCGCTGTGCGCGCCTGAGGGCGGCCCTGACATCTGCGTCGTGTCGCGGCTGCGGTCCGACGCCTGGTTCCAGCTTCCGGCGATGGTGCTGTCCGTGGTCGGCGCCCTGGCCCTTGCCTTTCTGGCGGGCCTTTGCGTCCTGTGGCGCATGCACGCAGGCAGCGCCAAAAGCGAGCTGCGCAAGGCTATTTTGGGCGGCGACATCCAGGTCCACTACCAGCCGCTGCGCCAGCTTGCCACGCGGCAACTGGCGGGCTTCGAGGCGCTGGCGCGCTGGCGCGCCCGTGGCCGTGACGTGTCCCCCCTCCTGTTCGTGCCGCTGGCAGAAGCCATGGGTCTGGGCCGAGCGCTGTCCCGGCTGGTGACGTCGCAGGCGCTGCGCGACCTGCACGAGCGCCTGCGCGACGAGCCCGCGCTCTACGTCAGCATCAATGTGTCGGCGGCGGACCTGAACGACGCGGGCTACCGGAATTTCCTGTTGGACGTCGTCAGCGAGCGCGGTCTGCAGCCCGGCAACGTGGCGCTGGAGATCACCGAAGGCACGCCGCTGTCCGACGGCCACGTGCTGGCCATGGTCAAGACCTTGCGCGGCAAGGGCTTCAAGGTATTTATCGACGATTTCGGCACGGGCCATTCCAACCTGAACTATCTGGCCGAAATGCAGGCCGACGCCATCAAGCTGGACCGCAGCTTCACCAGCGCGATCGGCGCCGAGGACGCGGGCACCCTGATCGTCGACCACGTCATCGCCATATCCCGGGAACTGGGCATCAACCTCATCATCGAGGGCATTGAAACCGAGGCGCAGGCCAGTTATCTGCTGGCCCGCCAGCCCGCCGCGGTCGGCCAGGGCTGGTTGTTCGGCCGTCCGGTTCCGCTTGCCGACATCGTGGCCGATTGACCGCCGGCGGATCGATTGTCGTATGTCCATTTTATTTTTGGGACAACCGACATAATGCAGAGCGTCCGATGCGATGACGCCGGCCGCATTATCTGGAATGCGGAAAATCATTATTCGCTGGAATTACAGATAGAATGCGGGCGGTATTTAACGGGTTAATTTGCTGTATCTGCCATGGGACATAACCAGACGCTCGTCGACAATCTGCTGCGCATCCTGCCGTATGTCCAGAACGAAGAAACCGATGCGATGGCGAAGGGCATGGGCATGGCGGAAATCCGCGACCGGCTGGCCGTGCTGCAGAATCCGGTGCCCGTCGACAAGCAGATCCGCCGCACGCTGCTCAAGCTGGACAGTGTCGGCAGCGTCGGCGCCACGCGCGGCAAGCTCTGGTACCGCACCATCCAGCGCGCCGACTTCCACATCCAGAACATGAACGCGAACATGGCGATGGCGATGTGCGCGCTCAAGCAGGTGGCCGACCGCCACCTGCCGGCCGTCGTGCTGGACGATCTGGAAACCACCTTCGACAGCGCCTGGCGCTATCTGGAAACGCACCGGTCCCAGCCCACGATCGGGCCGGCGCATGACTGGGCGCGCAAGATCCTGCGCATCGACGGCACCCACCCCACCGTGCTGCCCACGGTGCCTGCCGAGGTCTACCGGCAGGTCAGCGGCGCCTTGTACTACAACCGCAAGCTGTCGTTTCGCAACACGCCCTTCGGCGAGAAGACGCCCGCCGAGCGCCTGTATGTCATGACGCCGCTGGCCATGGTCGACCGCGCGGGGGTGCTGTACATGGTGGCGTGGGGCACGCGTCAGCCCGGCAAGCGGTTC
>DMTA01000030.1 GCA_003454835.1 Achromobacter sp.
GTCTGCGGCGGCTGGGGTCAGGTCGGTGGCTGCCGTGCCCAGCGGCACGGGCACGCCGCGTGTGGCGATGTTTTCCTTGATGGTGGCGGGCACGCCGTCCAGCGAGTAGCCGCCGCAGGACTGCGGTTCGCCCTTCATCCAGCGGGCTTCGGACGCGCGGGCCATCGCCAGCGCGCCTTCCGGATCCAGCGCGTAGGTCGCTTTCAGCCGCGGTTCCCAGCGCTCGATATGGTCCAGCACCGACCGCGTCGCCTCGACAGGCGACAGGGTCTTGTTGCGATACGCCTGCAGGAGTTCCTGGGCGGACATTTCATGCGGTTGCGGCATCTCGGTTCCAGTGGTTCGGAAAAGGGCGTCAGACGGCCGGGTTGGCGGACGGCAACAAGCCGGGCGCAATGGGCCGGAAGTTGCGGAAGTCCCAGTCGCGGCCGGGGGCAGCGTCGATCAGCGCCCGCGTGTATTGGTGGCGCGGTTCGGTCAGCACGGTTTCGGCAGATCCGGTTTCGACCACCTGGCCGCGCTGCATCACCATGATGGTGTCGCAGATCTGCGCGGCCACGCGCAGGTCGTGGGTGATGAACAGCACGCCCACGCCCGTGCGCTCGCGCACCTGTTCCAGCAGCTCCAGCACCTGCGCCTGCACGGACACGTCCAGCGCCGACACGGCTTCGTCGGCCACCAGGATCTCCGGGTCCATGACCAGCGCGCGCGCGATGCAGATGCGCTGGCGCTGGCCGCCCGAGAACTGATGCGGATAACGCCGCATGGCGTCGGGACTCAGACCCACCACGCTGAGGGTTTCGCTGGCGCGCTTGAGCGCCTGTTCGCGGGCCACGCCAAAATTCAGCAGCCCCTCGATGATGGATTCGCCCACCGTGCGGCGCGGATTCAGCGAGCGGTACGGATCCTGGAACACAATCTGGATGCGGCGGCGCACCGGGCGCAGCGCCGAGCCGGATAGCGTGCTCAGGTCTTCGCCGCCCATCATCATGTGGCCGGCGGTGGGTTCGATGAGCCGCACGATGCAGCGTGCGACCGTCGATTTGCCCGACCCGGATTCACCGACGATGCCCAGGATCTCGCCCTTGCGCAGCGTCAGGTTCACATCCGTGGCGGCGATGACGTGCTGCGCCGCCTTGCGCGAGAACAGCGAGCCTTTGCCGCCATAGGTGCGGCCCAGTCCCTTGACGTGCAGCACCGGCGTGCCGGTTGGCGGTTCGCGGCGCGACGGCACCAGACTGGGCACCGACGACACCAGGCGGCGCGTGTAGGACTGCTTTGGCTCGGCCAGGATCTCGTGGCGCGTGCCGCTTTCGATCAGGTCGCCGCGGTTCATGACGACGATGCGGTCCGCGATCTCGGCCACCACGCCGAAGTCATGCGTGATGAACAGCACGGCCGTCTGATGCTTGACCTGCAGTTCCTTGATGAGCGCCAGGATCTGCTTCTGCGTCGTGACGTCCAGCGCCGTGGTGGGCTCGTCGGCGATCAGCAGCTTCGGTTCCAGGATCAGCGCCATCGCGATGACGATGCGCTGGCGCTGGCCGCCCGAGAGCTGGTGCGGATAGGCGTCGTAGATGCGTTCGATGTCGGGCAGGTGCACCGACTGGAACATGTCCAGCACCTTGGCGCGGCGCTCGGCCGCCGACATGTTCTTGCGGTGCAGGCGCAGCACCTCGTCGACCTGCTTGCCGACCGTGTGCACGGGGTTCAGCGCGGTCATGGGCTCTTGGAAGACCATGGCCATGCGCGTCGCGCGCAGCTCGCGCAGGCGGCGCTGCGTGGCCGTGGCGACGTCCTCGCCCTCGACGCGGATGGAACCCGCGCTGATGTTCAGGATGCCTTGCGGCAACAGGCCCATGACGGCCAGCGACGTGACGGACTTGCCCGAACCGGATTCGCCGACCACGCACACCGTTTCTCCGGCGTGCACGTCCAGGCTCAGGTTGCGTACGACGCGGTTGCCCGCGCCGGCGACTTCGACCGACAGGTTGCGGATGGCCAGGATGGCGGACGAGGTGTCGCCCGCGGGGGGATTGGGAGAATAGTTCATCGGCATCAGATCCTGCGCACCATTTTCGGGTCCAGCGCGTCGCGCAAGGCGTCGCCCAGGATGTTCACGCTGAGCACGGTCAGCGACAGGAACAGTCCGGGGAACAGGATCAGGCCGGGCAGCAT
Organism: Achromobacter sp.; assembly: GCA_003454835.1. GTDB lineage: Bacteria > Pseudomonadota > Gammaproteobacteria > Burkholderiales > Burkholderiaceae_B > Achromobacter. Next base: position 2,179 of record DMTA01000030.1, read on the forward strand.
GCGGAAGTACATGCGGCCTTCGGACATGATGTTGCCCCAGGACGCGATCTCGGGCGGGATGCCCGCGCCCAGGAAGCTCAGGATGGCTTCGGTCAGCATCGCGGACGCAAAGACGTACGTGCCTTGCACCGTCAGCGGCGCGATGGTGCTGGGCACCATGTGCCGCCACAGCAGCAGCGGCAACGGTGTGCCCAGCGCCAGCGCGGCCTCCACATAGGGTTCGCCGCGCACGCTGAGGATCTGGCCGCGCACCAGCCGCACCACCCGCGGGATTTCCGGAATGGTGATGGCCACGAGCACGGTCGTGATGCTGGCGCCGGTGACCGACACCAGCGCGATCGCCAGCAGGATGCCGGGGATCGCCATGATGGCGTCCATCGTGCGCATGATGGGGCCGTCCAGCGACCGGAACCAGCCGGCGATGACGCCGATGACCAGCCCGAGGGCCACGCTGACCAAGGCGGCGCCCAGGCCCGCGATCAGCGAGATGCGCGCGCCGTA
>DMTA01000031.1 GCA_003454835.1 Achromobacter sp.
GCGGCCTCCGGGCGCTTACGCGGTGTCTTGCGGCACGCGTTGGCGCTGCGCGCTTCGCTCTGGATTGCCGTGCGGCGTCGCGCTTGTGGCGCCTTGCGCTTTAAGCGGCTATGAGCCTTTCACGGAGTGCGCGGTGTCAGTAGCCGCGCAGCGGGTCGTAGATGTTGGGTAGCGGCTCGCCGCGCTCATTGGCTGCGATCAGCAGGGCGGTGTGTCTGGCGCGTTCCTTGCGGTCGGGGATCGCGGCGCAGTGGGGGGTGATGGTGATTCTTGGGTGCGTCCACAGCGGGGAGTCATCTTGCAAGGGTTCTTGCTCGAAGACGTCCAGGATGGCCTGGTCCAGATGGCCGCTGTCCAGCGCATCCAGGATGTCCTGCGTGACCATGTGGGCGCCGCGACCGGCGTTGATGAGGCTGGCGCCTTTTGGGAGCTGGGACAGCGTCGTGCGGTTGAGGATGCCGCGCGTCGTTTCGGTGGCGGGCAGGAGGCAGACGAGGAGATCGGTGTTGGCGAGGAAGTCGGCGAACTGGTCCTGGCCGGCGTAGGACGGCATGTCGGGCAGTCTGCTGGCGCCGCGCGACCAGCCGCTGACGGGAAAGCCCGCGCGGGACAGGAGTTGCGCTGAGGCGACGCCAAGGTGGCCGAGGCCCATGATGCCGACGCGCACGTCGGCGGCGACGCGCAGGGAGTCGAAGAATTCCCAGTGGCGGCGGGACTGGTTGTCGGTGATGCGTTTGACGTTGCGCGTGATCATCAGGGCGCTGGTGAGCACGTACTCGGCCATTTCGGTCCGCGTGCGGGCGGTGACCATGCGGGCGATGGGCAGGTGGCGCGGCAGGGCGGGATCGGCGAGGATGTGGTCGACGCCTGCGCCGGCGCTGATGATGAGTTTGAGGTTGGGGAAGGTGGCCAGGCGGTCGGCGTCGGGGGCCCAGACGAGGGCGTAGTCGATGGTGGCGGGGTCGGGGTCTTCATGCCAGCCGACGACGTCCAGGTCTGGCGCGAAGGTGCGGAATTGCGTGCGCCATTCTTCTATTGCCTGGGGACCGCCGGAATTGATGATGAGGCGCATGCTTGTCCTTGCTGGTGTTGCGAACGGGTAGGCCAGGCGCATGTTTTAGGCGCGCACTTCAAGCGCGGGTTTCAGCCCCGGGTTTCAGCCTTATACGTCCGGCGTCTTGCGCGGCGCGCCTGCGGGTTGTCCACAGGCGCGCCGCGCGTTGACGTCAACGTTCGACCGTGCGGTTCCAGCGGGCGTTGAAGGCGGGCCGGGCCGCGTTGATCTGGTCCCAGTCCAGGATCTTAGCGTTGGCCATGTAGCCTTGGAAGCGCGTAAGCGCCTCGGCGTTGTCGGCGGGCGCCTGCACGTTCTTGTTGGACGGGAAGTGGCCGCCCATTTCCAGCGCCTTGGCCTGGGCCTTGGCGGACAAGAGGTACAGCGCGAGCTTTTGCGCCAGTTCGGGTTCGCTGTTCTTGGCGATGACGCATTCGCCGACCATGAGGATGACGGAGCCTTCCTTGGGCTGGGCGTATTCCACCGGGATGTCGCGCTTTTTCAGGCGGGCGATGGCGGTGGGGGTGAGCGGGAAGATCGCGGCCTCGTCGGACTGGATCATCTCGGCGAGTTTGGCGGAGTTGGGGATGTACTCGAGGACGTTGGGGCCGATGGTGGAGGGCCACTTCTTGAAGCCGGGCTCGTAGTTCTGATCGTTGCCGCCTTCGATGCGGTTGAACATCAGGAAGCCGTGCAGGCCGAAGGTGCTGCCGGACGCGGACTGGAAGACGACCTTACCTTTGTACTTGGGGTCTGCCAAATCGAGCCACGAGGTGGGCGGGGTCCAGCCGTTCTTCTGGAAGAGGCGGGTGTTGTAGCCGAGGCCGGTCATGCCGATGTCGATGCCGGCGGCCATGCGGTCTTTCATCAGGGCGGTGGGATACAGCTCTTTCAAGACGGGGTCGTCGTTGAGCTGTTCGCACAGGCCCATGGAAATCGCGCGGGCCATGATACCGTCGTCCAGGAACATGACGTGCATCTGGGGCTTGTCCTTGTAGGCCTGGGCCTTCGCGAGAACGTCGGTCGAGGTGCCGGGCACGACGACGATCTTGACGTTGTTGGCCTTCTCAAAGTCGGGGAAGACGTGCTGGGTGAAGGCGCGTTCCATGTCGCCGCCGTTCATGCCGACGTACAACGTTTTCTGCTGCGCCATGGCGCCGGCGGACAGCAATGCCAGCATCGCCGCGCCCAGCATCCGTTTCCCCTTGGTCAGGCGCTGCGCGCCCTGTTTCTTGTGCATCATGGTGACTCCAGCGTTTGCTCACGAAGACGATCAGGCCGGGCCGCGGCGCCGTGAGCGGCGGGCGCGTACCGTTCAATGCGGAAGGCATCGATAGGGATGGAGGATCGGCCGCGCACGACCAGGTCGGCGAGCACTTCGCCGATGGCCGGGCCAATCTGAAAGCCCGCGCCGGACAGGCCGAAGGCGTGAAAGAGGCCCGGCACGATGGCGCTGGGGCCGAGCACGGGATTGTGGTCGGGCATGTTGCCTTCGACGCCGGTCCAGAAGCGGATGATCTGGGCGCCGCGCAGCACGGGCAGGAGCTTGACGGCGTTGGCCATGAGCGCGCCCAGGTTGGCGCGGCCGGGGGGGGCGTAGTCGGGGTGGGTGGACACGCCGCGCCCGCCGCCGATGACGCAGTTTCCGCGCGCGACCT
>DMTA01000029.1 GCA_003454835.1 Achromobacter sp.
CTCGGGCCACGCGGCTAGCGCTGTGCCCGCGCCCGGCTCGCGCTTGAGCAGCGCCACGTCCAGATCCCCGCGCTCCAGGCTGCGCGTCAGGACGGCGGTCAGGTCACAACGCACCGACAGCTGCACCGCGGGCCTCGTCCGGGCAAAGGCGGCGACGACGGCAGTCAGTGCGTCGACTGCAAAGTCGTCGGGAATCCCCAGGCGGATGACATCGACGCGCTTGCGGCCGCTGACGGCCTCGCGAACCTCGGTGGATAACGCCAGCATCCGGCGTGCATAACCCAGGAGGCGCTCGCCTTCTTCGGTCAGCTGGACCTGCCGGCCTTCGCGCAAGAATAGCGGGCACTCCAGTGTCTCTTCGAGCTTGCGGATCTGCTGGCTGACGGTGGACTGGCTTCGATGCACGCGTTCGCCGGCCGCAGTGAAACCGCCGGCGTCCACCACCGACACAAAGCTGTGCAAAAGATCGAGATCGAGCATGATGGTGCGCCTGGGAAGCCATTCGAATTTCAAATACTTTCGATCCGAATAAAGAGTTTGTCAATGGATGGGCGGGCGAGCAGAATGCCTCCATCCCCGCCGCGAACGCGGCTGCAGATCTACGTTGCCGGATCCCCCATGAAGGCGCTTTCAACCCCTGCCCCTGCCTTGCCCACGACGGACAGCCCCGGCATCAGTCTGGCGCCGATCGCCGCGTTCTGCTTTCTGTGGAGTTCCGCGTTTGCTGCCGCCAAGATCGCGGTGCGCGACTGTCCGCCACTGACGCTGCTGACCATCCGCTTTCTGATCGCTGGCGCGCTGATGCTGGGCCTGGCGGCGGCCAGCGGGCGCTGGAAGCTGCCTTCAGGCCGCGACCTGGCCGCGCTGGTCCTGCTTGGGGCGCTGAACAACGCGCTGTACCTGGGCTTGAGCTGGTCGGGCATGACCACCGTGTCGTCCGCATTCACCGCCGTGCTCATCAGCACCAACCCGCTGCTCATTGGCGTGCTGGCCGGCCCGCTGCTGGGCGAGCGGCTTAGCTGGCGCAAGCTGCTGGGGCTGTGCCTGGGGCTGGCGGGCGTCGCGCTGGTGTTGCGATCTCGGCTAACCGGCATGCAGGAAGACCTGCACGGCACGTTGCTCGTGACCGGCGGTCTGGTGGCGCTGGTGGCCGGCACCCTGCTCTACAAGATGCTCAAGCCCACCTCCGGTCTCTGGACGTCGACGGGCATCCAGTCGCTGGCAGGCGCCGCAGCATTGCTGCCGTTCGCGCTGGCCACCGAAAACCTCGGCGATGCGCGCCTGACGTCCAGCCTGATCTGGAGCATGGCCTACATGATCGTTGCGGTGTCGATGGGCGGCTATTACCTGTGGTTCATGATCCTGGGCCGCGCCAGCGCGACGTCGGCCAGCGCGCTGCATTTTCTGATGCCGCCCCTTGGCCTGTTGTTCGGCTGGGTGGTCTTGCGTGAGCCCGTCTCGTGGCTGGACCTGCTGGGCATCGTGCCCATCGCATTCGGCATCTGGCTTGCGACACGGCGCACCGCGTGAATTGAGGGCGGTCAACGCGCCCTGATCCGGTTGCTGATATGCAACGAGCCGGCGTGACGCGTTGGCAGCGCAGAATGACGCGGCGCAGGGGCCGCCCCGGAGCATATATGGGGACAATCGCGAAGCCATTTCAGCGCGGCTCGCGTCCGCAGCCCGCGCCGTCGCGTCGCCAAGCATGCAAGGCATCAGACATGCATACTCATTCTCATTAGCTTGTCGCTTTCTTGTTGCGCTCCGAAAGCCGTTTACCAAATGCAGCGCAAGGCTAGGCGCGGCCCTGCGGCCAATGGTAGTCTGCACGGGTTGCGTACGCGCGGCATCGTGCGCTCCTTTGTCGCGATGCGCTCGCGTCGCGCCTGACTGCAAGGAGTCCATCATGAAAGGCGATAAAACCGTCATCCAGTTTCTCAACAAGCAGCTGACCAACGAGCTGACGGCCATCAACCAATATTTCCTGCATGCCCGCATGCTGAACCATTGGGGCTTCGACAAGCTGGGCAAGCACGAGTACGAAGAATCCATCGGCGAAATGAAGCACGCCGACCGTCTGATCGCCCGCATCTTCATGCTGGACGGTCTGCCCAATCTTCAAGACCTGCATAAGCTGCTGATCGGCGAAGACGTGCCGGAACTGCTGGCCTGTGACCTGAAGCTCGAAACGGCCGCCCAGGCGACCGTCAAGGAAGCCATCGCGTATTGCGAATCGGTGCGGGACTACGTGTCGCGCGATCTGTTCCAGGACATCCTGGACGACACCGAAGAGCACATCGACTATCTGGAAACCCAGATCGACCTGATCGACAAGGTCGGCATCCAGAACTACCTGCAAAGCCAGATGTCCGTGCCTGAATAAGGCTGCTGGCTATCAAAGAAATGGCGCCCCGCGGGGCGCCATTTTTCTTGCCTTGCACCTGCGCGCGCAGGTGGCGATGTGAAGTTTTTATTTCAAACGTCTTACTGCGGGCGGGCCGGGCATTCGGCCATCGTGCCCCAGGCGCGGTTCGGCGCGCAGTACTTGTTGCGCGCGTTCCAGGAACACGAGGGGCGCTCGAAGAAGCCTTGCGTGGCGCATTGGGCCAGCTCGCGCCGCAGCGCATCCTGCCAGCCTTGCGCGCCGGCTGCCGGCGCCGTGTTGGGCGGCGGCGAGGGCGCCTGCACCATCTGCGGCGTGCCGTAGCTGCCGCCAGCGGCTACGCCGCCGTTGATGGCGGTCGACGTGCCGGGCACCAGCAGGTCCATCGTGCTGACATCGGAATTGCCCGACGGCAGCGGCACCTGCGACGAGGCGGCGATTTCGCGCGCCTGTTCGGGGCTGATGCGTTCACGCGAGATCTGGACGGCGGGATCGCTGACGGTGTCGAACAGCGACACCGTGTTGACCTGCCATTCGCGATCGGACGGCTTGTCGGGCACGCCCAACGTGCCGTCGATGCGCGGCTGCGGCGGCTGCGCCACATACGGACGGCCATTGGCGTCCAGCACGGGCTGCTGGGACGCGGCTGCGTCCTGCCCAGGAGCAGGCGCGGCCGCCGGCGCATGCGCCACCAGCCAATCACCTAATTGAATTCCGCCCCATGCCGACGCGCCGAGCGCGATCAGGAGCGTTGCGAACAAAAAACGCCAAGACATTGCTACCCTCAATCTGCCGTGCGGAACCCGAACGGGTCTACGCCTTGTCTCCGAAAACCTTGCCGCCGTGCTCCCGCATGGCGTGGAATTTCACATCGGGATACAGTTCCTCGGCGACGCGCAACTGCGCGGGAGAACCGATCAAAAACGCCGCAGCATCGACGACATCATAGGCGATATGGGCGGCATTGGCATCCATGAACTTGCGCAGCGCCTTGGGGTTTTCAGACGTAATCCAACGTGCCATTGTGTAGCGCGAAGGCAGCATCCGGGCATCCACGCCGTACTCCGTCTTCAGGCGGTGCGCGACCACTTCGAACTGCAGTTGGCCAACCGCACCCAGAAGCAGCGAGCCGCCGGCAACCTCGGGGCGGAACACCTGAATGGCCCCTTCCTCGCCCAATTGGGTGAGCCCGGTGCGCAATTGCTTCGTGCGCAGCGGGTCTTTCACTTCAACCGCCTGGAACAGTTCCGGCGCGAAGAACGGCAGGCCCGTGAACTGCAGGGTCTCGCCTTCGGTCAGCACGTCGCCCAGTTGCAGCACGCCGTGGTTCGGGATGCCGATGACGTCGCCCGCATAGGCTTCGTCCAGCAGTTCCCGGCGCTGCGACAGGAAGGACACCACGTTGTTGGGGCGCATTTCCTTGTTGGTGCGCGCCACCTTCAGGCGCATGCCGCGCTCGAATCGGCCGGAGCTCACGCGCACGAATGCGACACGGTCGCGGTGGGCGGGGTCCATGTTGGCCTGCACCTTGAACACCACACCGGTGAACTTGGGTTCTTCAGGCTTCACTTCGCGTTGCAGGGCCATGCGCGCGCCCGGGGGCGGCGCCTGGTCTACCAGGGCGTCCAGCACTTCCTGCACGCCGAAGTTGTTGATGGCCGAGCCGAAGAACACGGGCGTCTGTTTGCCGGCCAGAAACTGGTCGCGGTCGAACGCGGGCGCCGCTTCGTTGATGAGCTCGATCTCGCCGCTGGCCTGGTCGAACGCCCCGCCGAAGCGCTTGGCGATCTCGGGGTTGGTCAGGCCTTCGATGAAGTCGTCGTTGTCGGAACGGCGCTCCTGGCCGGGGCGGAACACGCGCATGCGGTCGCGGCGGATGTCGAACACGCCGCCGAACGACTTGCCCATGCCCACCGGCCACGAGAACGGCACGGCGTCCATGCCCAGATGGCCTTCGATTTCGGACAGCAGTTCCAGGGGCTCGCGCACTTCGCGGTCCATCTTGTTGATGAACGTGATGATCGGCGTGTTGCGCGCGCGGCAGACCTGCAAGAGGCGGATGGTCTGCGGCTCGACGCCGTTGGCCGCGTCGATCACCATCAGCGCGGCGTCCACTGCCGTCAGCACGCGGTACGTGTCTTCGGAGAAGTCCTGGTGGCCCGGGGTGTCCAGCAGGTTGATGACGCAGTCGCGGTACTCCATCTGCATCACCGAGGACGCCACCGAGATGCCGCGCTGCTTTTCGATTTCCATCCAGTCGGACGAGGCGTGGCGCGACGCCTTGCGCGCCTTGACGCTGCCGGCGATCTGAATGGCGCCTGCGAACAGCAGCAGTTTTTCCGTCAGCGTGGTCTTGCCCGCGTCAGGGTGGGAAATGATGGCGAACGTACGGCGCCGTGCGACTTCGTTGGAAATGCTCATGGTCGGAGGATTCTACTTAACGCCGCTTTACAGGCCGGCGCGGTCCGGTGTCGTGCACGAAAACATGTGGGGCACGCGCCGTTGCCGGCCCGTGCCCCACGCTTTTTGATTCAGTTGTGGCGGCGGAAGGTCGCCAGGAACACGCCTGCCAGAATGAAGAGCGACCCGAAGGTGCGGTTCATCCAGCGGATGTGCTTGGCGTCGCGCAAGAGGCGCAATACGCGCGCCGCCAGCAGCGTGTACACGCCCATCGCCACCAGGTCGGTGAACGCCAGCGTGGCCGCCAAGGCCGCGTACTGCGGCGTCAGCGACAGCGCCGGGTCCACGAACTGCGGAACCACGGCCAGAAGGAACACGGTGCCCTTGGGGTTCATGGTGTTGATCAGGAAACCGCGCAACACCAGGTCACGAATGGACGCCTGACGCGGATCGCCGGCATCCACCGCGACCGGCGCGGCGTCTGTGCGGATCTGGCGCACGCCCAGGTAGATCAGGTAGGCAACGCCCAGGTACTTGACCACGTTGAACGCCATTTCCGACGTCGCCAGCACGGCGCCCAACCCCACGGCGACCACGACGAACTGGAACAGGATGCCCATGATCAGGCCTGCCGTATTCCAGTAGCCACGCGCAAAGCCATATTTCAGGCCGGACGACATGGCCGAGATGGCGCCGGCGCCCGGTGAGAACGAAATGGCCCAGGAGGCCAGGAAGAACGTCAACCAGGTGGATAAGGGCATGATGGCGCGGGTCCGTGGATCGCAGTGTCGGGGTTGCCGGTGGTCGGGAGTGCCAGTGATATTACTTGCTTGCGCGAGGTCGCTGCGCTTACTTGCTCAGCAACGCGGCACGTGGCGCGCCGGCCGGGCGGCCCTGGCCGGAGCGCCCTTCGGCCGGACGCCCGGCACCGGCATTGCCTGCCGGACGCGACGAGCCTTCGGGACGGCGATTCTGCTG
>DMTA01000457.1 GCA_003454835.1 Achromobacter sp.
TGCGGCGCGGCGCGGATAAGCGCGGTGTGCCTCGCTCGGGCTGGATCAGTCGACCCCGGCCGGGGAAACGCTCGGCGTCGTCAAGGCAGCCCTCCCAACGCCCGCAGCTGCGACTTCAGCCGGCGCACCTCCTGGCTCAGATCCAGGATGAGCGCGACGGCATCCAGGCCAGCGCCGAAGTCGTGCTCCAGCCGCCGCGCATGCAGGGCGCGTTGCAGGTCCACGCTGTAGAAACGCCATTCCGCCGGGCCGCTGCCGCTGGCATTGACGATGCCGACTTCGACCAGCCGGGCCACCCATTCGACTTCCGCGCCGCAGGCGCGCGCCAGATCGTCTGCGTTGAGCGGCTGCGACTTGCCGACGACGGTGGCGCTGGTGATCACTATCTTCTTCATGCTCAGACCCCCAGGTTACGGCGCGGGTTGAAGGGCAGATCCTGCTGCAGCTTGCGGTACGCGGCCCTTGCGGCCTCGCTGTCCGCGGGCGGCAGCACCAGATCCAGGACCAGATACAAATCACCCGGCGGATCGCCGGGGATGCCGCGGCCGCGCAACCGCAGCTTGCGGCCATTGCCGGAACCGGCCGGCACGGACACTTCGACCGTGCCGCCGGGCGTGGGCGCCTGGACGCTTGCGCCCAGCGCGGCTTCCCACGGGGCAACCGGCAAGGTCATGTAGAGGTCACGCCCTTCGGCGCGGTAGCGCGGATGCGGCTTGAAGCGCACTTCCAGATAGAGATCGCCGCTTTCGCCGCCGCCGTATCCCGGCATGCCTTGTCCGGCCAGCCGGATGTACTGGCCTTCGCGCACGCCGGCCGGGATCTTGACGCTGAGGGTGCGGCTCTGCATGTGCGGCCGTCCCTGGTCGTCCATCTGCATGGACCGCAGGCTGATGTCGCGCGTCGCGCCCTTGATGGCGTCTTCCAGGTCGACCTCGATCGCGGCGTGATGGTCTTCGCCGCGGGCGCGGAACTCTTGCTGGCGCGCACCGTGCCTGCTCCCCCGGCCGCCAAAGAGCGACGAAAAGAACTCGCTGAATTGCGCCTCGTCGCCGGGCGCGGCGCCGCGGTGGAATTCGAAGCCTTCGTCCCACCCGGGCGGCGGCTGAAAGCCCCCGTCAGGCGCGACACCTGCCGCCAGATTGTCATAGGCCTGGCGCTTTTCGGCGTCGCGCAGCACGTCGTACGCTTCGTTGACGTCGCGCATGCGGGTTTCGGCGTCGCTTTCCTTGCTGACGTCAGGGTGATATTTGCGGGCAAGCTTGCGGTAGGCCTTGCGGATATCGTCGTCGGATGCGCCCTGCTCCACCCCGAGAATGCTGTAGTAGTCCTTGAACTCCATGTTCCAGCTCACGTAGAGGGTTGAGGCCGCGTCCGGCACAGCCGGATCCGGCCTTGAATAGCCAGAAGATAGGGGTTATGGACCGATTTTTCAATGTGCGGCCGCGCGCCAAGTGCCGGCAGCAGAAGCTGGCCGCCCGATTGGCGTAGTATGTGTTTTTTTCGCCCGGAATTTCGGGGGCGGACCCACCACGCAGGAACCACCATGAAGATGAGCAACATCCCCTTCGGCACCACCGACTGGTCCGAAGTGGAACGCACCGAACACGCCGGGGACACCGGCATGGCGTACTGGCGGACCCGCCAATTCGGCGACCTGCGCGTGCGCATGGTGGAATACACGGCCGGTTACCTGGCCGATCACTGGTGCACCAAGGGGCACATTCTGTTCTGTCTCGAAGGCGAACTGCATACCGAACTGGAAGACGGCCGCCAGTTCGTGCTGACCCCCGGCATGAGCTATCAGGTGGCCGATCAGGCCGAACCGCATCGCTCGTCCACGCAGACCGGCGCCAAGCTGTTTATCGTGGACTGACCTTTGCGGACTGCCCCCTTTGGGGCTGACCCTGCGGACTGACGCGCCCGCGCGACACATCTGCATTGCACTTGCGTTACGCTTTGCAAACCAGCGGCCGCGCGCGGCCTGACCCTTCGTTACCCCGCCTGACCGGAGACAAGCTTTGGGCGCCCCGATTACGCTATACGTCGATTCCCAGTTTCTCAGCCCGTACGCCATGTCTGTCTACGTGGCGCTGACCGAAAAGCAACTGCCTTTCGAAGTGCGCCCCATCGACCTGGGCGCCGGCGAACAGCGCATGCAGCCGTTCCAATGCCGCGCGCTCACCTCCCGGGTGCCGGCATTGACGCATGCGGACTTCAATCTCACCGAATCCAGCGTCATCGCCGAATATCTGGACGAAGCGTTTCCCCCGCCCGAACATACGGCCCTGTTCCCGTCCGCCCTGCAGGAACGCGCCCGCGCCCGCCAGTTGCAGGCATGGCTGCGCAGCGACCTGGGCGCCCTGCGCCAGGAACGTCCCACGGAAACCGTGTTCTACGGCGAAGCCGGCCAGCCCCTATCCGACGACGCCCATGCGGCCGCCGCCAAATTGATCCGCGTGGCCAGCTATCTGGTCGGCGTCGGCCAGACGACCCTGTTCGACAAATGGTGCATCGCCGACATCGATCTGGCGGTCATGCTCAAGCGCCTCTCGAACGACGACCTGCCCGACACGCTACGCGCCTACGCCGACGCCCAATGGCAACGGCCCGCCGTCCAGAAATGGCTGGAACACAACGCCGCCGCGCGCTGATCTGAACCCGCAAGGCGCCGCGATGCACCTGCTGGATCACGTCTCCATCACCGTCGCCCGCCTGGACGCCGCCCGTCCGTTCTACGACGCCATCATGCGGGCACTAGGCGCGGACAAGGTATACGACCGCCCCGACGCGCTGGGATACGGCGAGCGCTGCGGTCCCGGCGACGACAGCCATACCTATCTGTCTGTTTTTGCGGCGCACGCAACCCCGCCCGGCGCTACACGCGAAGAGGCGCACGGCAATACGCCCGGGGCCATGCCCGGCGTCATGTCCGATTTTGCTTCCGACGCCCGTCGCCACTGGTGCTTCAAGGCGCCCTCCCGGGCCGCCGTCGACGCCTTCCATGCCGCCGGCCTCGCGCACGGTGGCCGTGACGACGGGGCGCCTGGCCTGCGCCCGCATTACCATTCCCTGTATTACGCTGCCTTCCTGCTGGACCCGGACGGCAACCGCCTCGAAGCCGTCTGTCATCGGTCCGATTGAGCGGGCCAGGCGCCCGATTTGACACCCCGCAAACGTGCCGATGTTGCACCGCACCATCCGTTGCGGTGTAATGGGGAGGTCAATTTCGCCGGTTCCACTGGGGACCGGCCCGGCGGCCATCTGTCGCCGGCAGCTCATTACAGGAGATCGCCATGGCCGGATCCGGCTCCGATCACACGCTCGCCCCGTCCATCAACCCCTGGACGGCCGCCTACGAATACGCCGTGGACGCCTGGCAACGCGGCGTGCTTTACGCGGACGTGATGCGCCAGCGCGGCAATCAGTATCACGAACACATGGCCAAGCGCGCGCCCAACGTGCTCAGCATGGAATTCGAGCTGGTGCTGGATGGCCGCGAGCTGCCCCGCCCCGTCAACTATGGCCTGTTGCGGATCAAGCCCCCGGCCGGCGTGGAAACGGACCCGATCAAACGCCCCTTCCTGGTGGTGGACCCGCGCGCGGGCCATGGTCCGGGCATCGGCGGCTTCAAGCCGGAGAGCGAAATCGGCGTGGCCGTGCGCGCGGGGCATCCCTGCTACTTTGCGACCTTCCTGCCGCAGCCCATGCCCACCCAGACCGTCGAAGACGTGATGATGGCCGAGGCGCGCTTCCTGGAAGAAATCATTGCGCTGCACCCGGACGCCGAGGGCAAGCCCGTGGTCGTCGCCAATTGCCAGGCGGGCTGGCAGATCATGATGACCGCGGCAGTGCGTCCCGAACTGTTCGGGCCGATCATCGTGGCGGGCGCGCCGCTGTCGTACTGGGCGGGCTGGCGCAACATGAATCCCATGCGCTACGCCGGCGGCCTGCTCGGCGGAAGCTGGCTCACGGCCATGACCAGCGACCTGGGCAACGGCAAGTTCGACGGCGCCTGGCTGGTGCAGAACTTCGAGAACCTCAATCCCGCCAACACGCTGTGGTCCAAGCAGTACAACCTGTACGCGAACGTGGACACTGAAGCCGATCGCTACCTGAGCTTCGAAAAATGGTGGGGCGGCCATGTCTTCCTGAACGGGCCCGAGATCCAGTACATCGTCGACAACCTGTTCGTCGGCAACCGCCTGGCCACCGCCGGCCTGGTGACGTCCGACGGCATCCGCATCGACCTGCGCAACATCCGCTCGCCCATCGTGGTGTTCTGCTCCAAGGGCGACAACATCACACCGCCCCCGCAGGCGCTGGGCTGGATTCCCGACCTGTACCAGAACGAGGCCGAAGTCCTGGCCCACGGCCAGACCATCGTCTACGCCATCCACGAAAGCATCGGACACCTGGGCATCTTCGTGTCCGGCAGCGTGGCCCGCAAGGAACACCAGGAATTCACCTCCAACATCGACATGATCGATGTGCTCCCGCCCGGCATCTACCAGGCCGAGATCGCCGACAAGACGCCGGACACGCCCAACGCCGATCTGGCTTTCGGCAACTACGTGCTGTCCTTCGAACAGCGCAAGCTGGACGACGTGCGCGCCATCGTCGACCGCAAGGAAGAAGACGACCAGCGCTTTGCCGCGGTGGCCCGTATCTCGGACATCAATCTGGGCATGTACCGCAGTTTCGTCCAGCCGTGGCTGCGCACCATGGTGACGCCGCAATCGGCCGAGTGGATGCAGCGCATGCACCCGCTGCGCCTGCCCTACGAACTGATCTCCGACCGCAATCCGCTCATTGCGCCCATCGCCAAGGTCGCCGAACAGGTCCGTGAAAACCGCCAGCAGGCCGCGCCCACCAATCCCTTCGTGGTGGCGCAGGAGATGTTCTCGAACTGGATCGAGACCAGCCTGAACATCTTCCAGGAACTGCGCGATTCGGCCGACGAGCGCACCTTCATGAGCGTGTATGGATCGCCGGTTGTGCAGGATCTGGCCGGCCTGGGCGCCAAGTCCGGCCCGCCGCGCCGTCATCCGGGCGTCTCGCCGGAACATCGCCGCTTCATGGAAGACCGCGCCGCCGAACTGCGCTCGATGCTGCAGGAAGGCGGTCTGCGCGTGGCCGCGATCCGGATGCTGTTGTATGTGTCCGGCGCCGAGGGCGGCCTGGACGAGCGCAGCTTCGCGCTCATCCGCAAGATGCGCGCCGAAGCCGACAACGCGCTGACGCTGGAGGCCTTCAAGGACGTGATCCGCGAACAGGCCTTGATGATGACGCTGGATTCGGACGCTGCTATTCAGGCCATGCCGCGTCTTCTGGAAGACTCGTCGGCCGCGGAAATCCGCGCCAGCCTGGTCGCGATGAAGGGCGTCCTGGAAGCCGCCGAGCCGCTGAGCGACGCCGCGCGCGAAAGCCTGAACGAAATGGAGCGCATTTTTGAAGCGGCCGAACGCCGCGCGCAGCGGCGCGAACAGGGTCA
>DMTA01000288.1 GCA_003454835.1 Achromobacter sp.
CGCCAGCGCGCTGCCGCCTGTCTCCGCTGGCCGCACGACCGCGCCCGCGCCTGCCAGCCGCGACGTGCAACCCTACTCGGGTTATGGCTTCGCCATCCGCGCGCCCCAGGCCGCCGACCGTTCGATCATGGACAGCACCATCGTGCAGGAAGCCCTGGCCCAGGGCTGCAAGGTGCGTAAGCCGCCGCGTCAGATCGTGATCAGCCGCAATGCCGGTCCGTTGAACCTTGACGAGATCGTATTCCCGCAGGGATGCTTCGGCACTCGCACCACGCCACCGTTGTATGGCGTGGGCACCGTCCAGGCTCCGGCACGCGACGCAGGCCAATACCTGGTGTTCGACTACGACGACCAGGCCCGCGAGCGTCTGATCGACTACCTGAACAGACAGTGATAAGCGAGGCCTTCGCCGCAGCACGACCGGCGAAGGCCTTGGCCGGTCGCCAGCCGCGATATTGTCATCGCTCGCCGCCCGGTGCAGAATCCTGCCAGGGCGCGCACGGCACGACAACGCCCGCGACGCGCAACGCCGCATCAAGGGGAACCGCCCGTGAAGGATGTTGTTGGCCAGTATCAGACACACCCCATCACCCTGCTCGAGTCGAATCCGTCATCCGACTGGCTCTATCACTGCGCCATGAGCCTGCTCAAGCTGCCCGCGGACGATGCGATCTCTGAACAGCTTGCCTACATGGGCGAAACCTCGGACATCGACCGGGCCTGGATGATCGAGTACCGCCCCGACATGCTCCGGCTGCGCAATACCCACGAATGGTGCCGCGGCCAGACCGAACCCTTCGTCGCCGAACTGCAAGACGTGCCGACCACGCTGATCGCCTGGCTGCACCGGTTCATGGTCAAGGGCCAGGCGGTCGCCATCCACGACGTCAACGATCTGCCCCGCACCGCACGCGTCATCCAGGCGGAGTTCCAGCGCCAGGGCAACAAAAGTGTGCTCAGCGTGCCGGTAAGCCATGACGGCAAGCTGCAGGGCATCATCGGTTTCGACACCACCGTGCGGCACAGGCACTGGTCCGCCGGCGAGGTCGGCGCGCTGTACCAATGCGCCAACCTGATCGGACAGGCCAAGTACGGCAGCGGCCGCACGCGCGTGCCGCCAGGCAATCCCGCCGCATCGGTTGTCTACCTGAGCATGCGCGGCGTCGTGCGGGGCGTTCAGCCCGAAGCCATCGTGGGCGTGCGCTCGGCGGGCAACTACAGTGAGATCTGGCTGGACGACGGCTCGATGGTGCTGGACTCCCGCGCGCTCGGCGTCTGGTCCACCCTCCTGCCCGAGCAGACCTTCTTTCGCGTGCACCGCACCGCGATTGCAAACGCATTGCATGTCATGGACGTCGACCGCAGAAGCGTCGACCGTTGGCTGATACGGATGCGGGCCGTGGACGAGACTTGGCCGGTGTCCCGTTCGTACCGCAAACCGCTGCGCGAACGCATGGGAATCTGAGCCGGGACCGCAGGCGGCAAAGCCGGTCAACATGCCATTCATCACGCCGGGATGTTGTTTCGTCCTGACGCCAGTGGCTGCGCAGGCAGATTTTGGGATCATCGCGGCATGCGGAGGGACACCCGTTCCTCGCCCCCTTCAGAGAGAACCGCATGCTGACGCCCCGCCTTCTACCGCGCATCCCCGTACTCGTTTTGAGCGCCGCCTGCGCACTGGGCGCGGGCCAGGCCCGGGCCGCCGACCTGGCCTTGCAGGATGCCGTGTCCATGGCCGGCATGCAGTTGTATCTGAACGGCGGCGCGCCCGGCCTGATCATCGCGGCGGTCCGCGGCAATGACGTGGTGGTCCAGGGCTACGGCGAAACCGCGCCAGGCAGCGGCGCCGAACCCAACGGCCAGTCCATCTTCCGTATCGCGTCGGTCTCCAAAGTGTTCGCGGGCGACGTGCTGGCTTCGCTGGCGGCCAAGGGCAAGCTCAAGCTGACAGATCCCCTCTCAAAGTACGCGCCCGACAACGCCAAGGTCGACATCAACGGCCGTCCGATCACGCTGCTGGACCTGGCGACGCATTCCGCAGGCCTGCCGCGCGAACTGCCCAACCCGGACGCCAAGCCCTCCGAAAATCCGTTCTCCGCCTTCGACCGCGCCTACTACTGGAAATGGATGGGCAGCCACAAGCCGGCCTACGCGCCCGGCACCACCACGCTGTACTCCAACCTGGGCTATGGCCTGCTGGGCGATGCGCTGGCCAAGGCCGGCGGCGCGGACTATTCGGCCGTGCTCGCGGCCGAGGTCTTCAAGCCCGCCGGCATGACCGACACCACCAACGTGCTGGCCGAGCCGCAGAAAAAACGCCTGATGACCGGCGTGGATCCCTTCGACAAGCCGGATCCCAATGCGGTCGTGCCCGACGTCATGTACGCCAGCGCCGGCGTGTATTCCACGGCCGACGACATGGTGCGCTGGATGCGCTGGCACCTGGACGGCGCCAAGCTGGCTCGCGAGAACGCCCTGCTGGCGCACACGATGTGGCTGCCCTACGACGGACTGAAGTCCGTCGTAGGCACCGAGGTCACGGATGGCGACGGCATGGGGCTGGGCTGGGTGGTAACGCTGCCGCGCAACGGCTCGCCACTGCTGCTGGGCAAAAGCGGCGGTCTAGGCGGCTTCATGTCGTACGTGGTGCTGTCACCCAACCGCGACCTGGGCGTGTTCGTCGTCGCCAGCCGCGTGAACTTCGGGATGTTCAACAACATCCATGCGCAGGTGCGCGAACTGGCGGCCGAGCTGGCGCGGTGAAGCCTTTGCATCGAATGCTGCGCCAGACCGCGGCGGCGGCGCTGTTTGCCGCGGCCGCGCACGGCGCGTCGGCGCAGCAGGCAAGAGACATCTTCAAGACCGAGATCTTCCTCACGCCCTACAGCGACCTGGCCGACGGCGACGAGTCGTATCCGCGCCTGAACGGCAGGTTCCTGCTGATGACCGGCTACACCGGCTTTTTCGGCGTGCACGACGCCAACGGCCAGCTTCCGCGCTCGCACTGGAGCAGCGTGCAGCCCACCGCCGAAGCCGCGCTGGTGCTGCAACTGACGCGCGAGTTCTCGATCCGCACCAAGGCCACGTTCAACTCGTCCACCAACGACACGAAGGACAACGCCTTTTCCGATCTGGGCGTGAACCTGGACAACCTGTTCGCCGCCTACACCGCCGACAACTACGCGTTGTACGGCGGCAAGATGGACCTGGGCTTTGGCGACGCGTGGCACGTCGTGGACGGGCTGTATTCGGGTTTCAACGAGAACTCGGAATTCCGCGGCTCGATCGGCGTTGGCGGACGCTACACCCTGGACACGTCGGGCCGCGGCACGCATTCCGTTGCCGCCCTCGTGTTCAAGCGCGACAACACCGCCATGAACCGCAGGTTCAGCCTGGACGGCGGTCTGCTCGGACCCGATGACCCGCCGATGTTCAGCGATCAGCTCAAGTCATTCATCCTTTCGTATGACTTTCGCGACCTGCCCGGACTGCCGGGCATATCGGGCGGGGTTGACGCCGGGCGGCTGCACCTGGATCCGGACCAGGGAAAAAGCGCCACCACGGTATCGGCCCGCCTCAGTTACGACACGCCGTTGGGCGATGCATGGAACCTGAACTGGTTCAACGAGGCTACATATTCGAGCGCCTTTCGCGGCGCGCCGGTTTCCAACGGCAATGGCGTAACCTCGGTGTCGTTGTCTCGAGACCGCTGGCAGGTCACCGCAACGGCTGCCGTACGCAAGCTGACCGGCGGCGGCCAGACGCTGGGCCGGTATGGCCTGCTGGACAGTACGGATTGGGGAGTATCGGGCGCAGTCACCTACGTCACGCCCGTGGGGTTGATCGTGCAGGCCGGAATCACGCACCAGCGCGACCAAGCCTTGCGTCTCAACCAGGGCGTCTTTCGCATCGCTTACCAAGCAGGATTCTGAGGCCGACATGCACAGCACAACCACGCGCATTACCGCAACGATCGCAACGACCATTATTGCCCTGGCCGGGGTCGCGCCGGCCTGGTCGCAACCGGTGCCAATCACTCCCGCCGACTACCCGCCGGCGGACGCGGTCACCATCCCGGCCGGCAGCCGCGAACGCGCCGTTCAGGAGCTGCCCGGCGTCATCAAGGACATCATGCAACGCAGCCAGGTGCCGGGCCTGGCCGTCGCGGTCGTCATCGACGGCAAGACCGTGCTGACGCAAGGCTACGGCACGCGCGAGGCCGGCAAGGATGCGCCGGTGGATGCCAACACGGTGTTCCAGATCGCGTCCATTTCCAAATCGCTGTCGGCGACGGTGGCCGCCATCCAGATCACGCAGCGCAAGGCCACATGGGACGATCCCGTGTCGCGATACTTGCCCGGCTTTGCGCTCAGCAACGCCTATGTATCCGAACACGCCTCCATCGGGGATTTCTTCGCGCACCGCACGGGGCTGCCTCCCACGGCGGGCGACGACCTGGAAGACCTGGGCTTTTCCCGCAACGACATCATCGCGCGTCTGCGCCTCGTGCCGCTCACCCCTTTCCGCACGTCGTATCACTACGCCAACTTCAGCACCACGATCGGCGCCGAGGCCGTGGCCCGCGCGGCGGGACGCCCGTGGGAGCAGCTTGCCGACGAACAGCTCTTCAAGCCGCTGGGCATGGCATCGACCAGCTACCGCTACGCCGATTTCGAGGCGCACGGCAATCGCGCCTTGCTGCACGCGTACCAGAATGGGCGTTTCGTGCAGGCGGGCAAGCGCAACGCCGATGCGCAGGCGCCCGCGGGCGGCGTGTCCTCCACGGTGGTGGACCTGGCGCAGTGGCTGAAACTGCTGCTGGCCGATGGCCAACATCAGGGCAAGCCGCTGGCCGCCCCCGGCGCGCTGCTGCCTGCGCTGTCGCCGCAAGCCTTAAGCGCCCCCGCGCCCGACCTGAATACGCGATCCGGCTTCTATGGCTATGGGTTTAACGTCAACACGGAAACCGGCGGCCGCCCTGCAATGGGGCATTCCGGCGCCTTCCTGGTGGGGACGGGAACCACCTTCCGCATCGTGCCCTCCGCCGGCATCGGCATCGTCGTGCTGACCAATGGCGCCCCGGTTGGCGCGGCGGAAGCCGTGGCCGCCACGTTCACCGACATCGCGCTGTACGGCAAGTCCTCGCGCGACTGGTATGCGGCGTACAACGGCGCCATGAAGAAGCTGTTCGAACCGCAGGCGGACCTGACCGGAAAGCCCGATCCCGCCAAGCCTGCCGCGCCAAAAGCGTTGTCGCAGTACACCGGCACATTCGACAACCCGTACTACGGCCCCGCCCGGATCGAGGAAGCCTACGGCGCGCTGACATTGGTGCTGGGACCGAAGGACATGCGCTTTCCCGTGCGCCACTGGGACGGCGACACGTTTGCCTTTGCGCCGGCCGGCGAAGCCGAAATGCTCGCCTCGCGGGCGTCCATCGTCTTCAAGATGGACCAGGGGCGGGCGCAGGGCTTTGACATCAAGTACTACGACGACAGCGGGCTGGGCCACTGGAACCGCAAATAGCTGAATCCCGCAGATTCCCATCAGTCCCCGCTTCGGGCTACAGTGCTCGTTCCTCGGAATCCCGAAAGGATCAAGCATGACTGACGACAGTACGCTTCTCAATGACAGCGCGGTGTACAGGACTTTGCTGGAATCGACCAAGGCGATTCCCTGGAAGATCGACTGGGCCACGATGAAATTCGCCTACATCGGCCCCCAGATCGAGGCGCTGCTCGGCTGGAGCACCGATAGCTGGGTCACCGTCGAGGACTGGGCGATGCGCATGCATCCCGAGGATCGCGAGTACGTGGTGAATTTCTGCGTCTCGCAATCCCAGGCGGGCGTCGACCACGAGGCCGACTACCGCGCACTGACCAAGGACAACGGCTACGTGTGGATCCGCGACGTGGTGCACGTGGTGCGCACCGAAAGCGGCGAGCCCGAGGCCCTGATCGGTTTCATGTTCGACATCACCGAACGCAAGAAGACCGAAGAAAAGCTGCTCAGCCTGCAGAAGGAACTGGAGGTGCTGTCCTTCAAGGACGGCCTGACCAACATCGCCAACCGGCGGCGCTTTGACAGCAGTTTCGAGCTGGAATGGGAGCGCGCGCGCAGCGAACGCCAGCCCTTGTCGGTACTGCTCTTCGACGTCGACTTCTTCAAGCAATACAACGACCTGTATGGCCACACTCAGGGCGACAAGTGCCTGATCGAGATCGCCGAGACGCTGAGCCTGGCGCTGGATGGTCCGCGCGATCTTGTCGCACGCTATGGTGGTGAAGAGTTCGTCGTGCTGTTGCCCGAAGCCGATGCCGAGGTGGCGCGGAAGGTGGCCGAACGCTGCCAGCGCCAATTGCAGAAAAAAACCATCGTGCATGCGCTGTCGCCGCACGGAAGGCGCATCACGGTCAGCGTCGGCGCCGGCACCGTGATTCCGGATGGCCTTGTCACGCGTGCGGACTTCATCAAGGCTGTGGACCGACAGCTGTATCTGGCCAAGGCCAACGGACGCAACCGCATAGAGCATGAGCAGCTGGAATCCGGCGATGATGCGCCTGCTGGCCTGCAAGGCGTTGATGGACTCCAGACATCGCAGCGAAGTGAACAGATTTGAATAGGGCGAAATCCCGCATATCGGAACTCCAGACTGCACAATGCACCCGATCCGGTGTTTTCGCCCGTAGTTCCCCGTATTGCACCGCAACATGATGTGCTGTAGTGCCCGGGTGGAGGGCGCATTCCGCGCCCCCGTCGCGTGCCCATCATGTCCAAACTCAGAAATCTCTCTCTCCGGAGCAGCCTGACCGCCCTCGTGCTGTTCTTCATCGTGATGCTGGTGGCCGTTGGCGCCATCGCCATGCAGCAGCTCTGGAGCATCAGCCAGAAGCAGCGCGCCATGTACACGGAAACCGTCATGCCGCTGCGCGTCGTCGTCGACGCCGCCCGTCAAGGCGCCACGCATTTCCGGCGCATGTATGTCTATATCTGGAACACCGATCCGCAAGGCCGCCAGAACGAACTGCGCCTGAACGAAGAATCCGAAAAGTCCGTATTGCAGGCGCGTGACCGTCTGCAGCAGGAGCAGGACCCCGCCCTGCGGGACCTTGGCGGCAAGCTGGCCGACACCTGGACCCGTTACAAGGCGGCCGTCAATGACGTGAAGGGCCTGGCCGACCGCAACGATCCGACCGCGATGACCGTCCTGCACAAGGACTCGGCCGCGCTGCATGTCGCCGCGCGCAACATCCTGATGGAAGCCGCCAAGCGCCAGGAAGAACTGGCCCGCCTCGACACCGAAGACGCCGCCGCCGCAGTCGAACGCACGTTCTGGACGCTGACCGCGCTGATCGTGCTGTGCGCGCTGATCGGCAGCATCCTGGGTCTGGGCCTGGTGCGCTCCGTCATGCGCCGTCTGGGCGGCGAGCCCGCCTACGCGGCGCAGATCGCCCAGGAAGTCGCCAAGGGCAACCTGGCGGTGCGCGTGCAGCGCCGCGAAGGCGACCAGACCAGCGTGCTGGCCAACATGGACGCCATGCGCGCCAATCTGGCGCAACTGGTAAGCCAGGTGCGCCAGTCCAGCGAATCCATCGCCACTGGGGCCACGCAGATCTCGTCCGGCAACGCCGACCTCAGCCAACGCACCGAAGAACAGGCCGCCAACGTTGAAGAAACCGCGGCCTCGATGGAACAGATGAATTCCGCAGTGAAGCAGAATCTGGAATCCGTGCAGATGGCCGGCAGCCTGGCCGGCTCGGCCAGCGCAGCTGCTGCGCGCGGCGGTGAAGTGGTCGGCAACGTGGTCAGCACCATGGACGCCATCTCGGCCAGCTCGCGCAAGATCGTCGACATCATCGCCGTCATCGACTCCATCGCGTTCCAGACCAACAT
>DMTA01000129.1 GCA_003454835.1 Achromobacter sp.
CATGTTCGGCTCGCGCCTGAACATCCTGACCAACGGCACTTCCATGCCCGGCGCCTGCCCGTCGCGGATGGATGCGCCCAGCTCTTACATTTCGCCCGAGAACTTCGACCAGCTCACCGTCATCAAGGGACCTCAGACGGTGCTGTGGGGGCCGGGCGCGTCGGCCGGCACCGTCCGCTTCGACCGCGACACGCCGCGGTTCGATGAGCCGGGCGTGCGCTTTGACGGCAGTCTGACGGGCGGGTCGTTCGGCCGCAACGACCAGACCGCCGACCTGACCATCGGCAACGACAAGGTTTATACGCGGTTCACCGCCAACCACTCGCATTCGCAGGATTACAAGGACGGCGACGGCAACACCGTGCCGTCGCGCTGGGACAAATGGAATGCGGACGTCACGCTGGGCTTCACGCCGGATGCGGACACCCTGTATGAGCTGACCGCGGGGACGGGCGACGGCGAGGCCCGCTATGCCGGCCGGGGCATGGACGGCTCGCAGTTCAAGCGGGAAAGTTTTGGACTGCGTTTTGAAAAGCGGAACCTCGGCCCCGTACTGAATCAGGTCGAGGCGCAGCTCTATTACAACTACGCCGA
Organism: Achromobacter sp.; assembly: GCA_003454835.1. GTDB lineage: Bacteria > Pseudomonadota > Gammaproteobacteria > Burkholderiales > Burkholderiaceae_B > Achromobacter. Next base: position 595 of record DMTA01000129.1, read on the forward strand.
CCACGTTATGGACAACTACACGCTGCGCGCGCCGGACCCGTCCAGCGCCATGGCGATGGCCATGGCCTCGGATGTGGACCGCGCGACCTGGGGCGGACGCGTTGCCACCACCTGGACGTTGTCGCAGGACACCAGCCTGGAGGCGGGGTTGGACTTTCAGCAAAGCCGCCACCGCGCCCGCAGCGGCACGGACACCGTGTCGTACCGCAGCCAGCCGTGGGTCAAGGATGCAGATTTTTCCAACACGGGCGTTTTTGGCGAACTGACCTGGCGCACCGCACCGGACAGCCGCGTGATCGGCGGCGCCCGCGTTGACTGGGCGTCGGTCAAGGATTTCCGGCAGACCACGGGCGGCATGATGATGGCAATGCCCAATCCCACGGCGGGCGAGCGCCGCAACGACACGCTGCCCAGCGGCTTTCTGCGCTACGAAAGAGACCTGGAATCGCTGCCGGCCACGCTGTACATCGGGCTGGGCCATGTCGAGCGGTTCCCGGACTATTGGGAACTGTTCTCGCCCAAGCGCGGTCCGGCCGGTTCGGTGAACGCCTTCCAGGGCGTCAAGCCGGAAAAGACCACCCAGCTCGATTTTGGCGCCCAATACAAGACCGAAACGCTGGACGCCTGGTTCTCCGGGTATGCGGGCTACGTGCAGGACTTCATCCTTTTCAATTACACGTCCGGCGGGATGATGGGGGCCACCTCGCAAGCCACAAACGTGGATGCCCGGATCTTTGGCGGGGAATTCGGCGCGTCCTATGTCGTGTCGCCGACCTGGAAGCTAGGCGCTACGTTGGCCTACGCCTGGGGCCAGAACCGCAGCGACGGCCGGGCGCTGCCGCAGATCCCGCCGCTGGAGGCCAAGCTCACCGCCGCCTATGACGACGGCACGTGGTCGGCGGGCGCCCTGTGGCGCATCGTCGCGCCGCAGAAGCGCTATGCGCTGAACGAAGGCAACGTCGTGGGCAAGGATTTCGGACCCAGCGCCGGTTTTGGGGTTTTTTCCCTCAATGCCGGTTACGTCGTCAACAAGCAGGTGCGTCTGTCGCTGGGCGTGGACAACGTGTTCGACAAGACCTATAGCGAACACCTGAACCTGGCGGGGAACGCCGGATTTGGCTATCCGGCGGGTACGGCGGTCAACGAGCCCGGCCGCAGCGTCTGGGCACGAGTCGGCGTCCGATACTGACCGAAACGGGGTTGGGCACGCTACTTGCTGAAAGGGGGGCGAGGGTCATTCCTTGTCTTATGGAGAAGCATGATGGAAGAGTTCAAGTACACGCCCACCTTGTCCACCCCCCAGCCGATGACCAATGGCGAACGGTGCGCGATGCGAACGCTTGCTGCGGCGCAGCAACTTTTGCATCCGGAGCGTCCGCCGGCCGTCCTGATGTCTACGGTCGAAGCTGAACTGGCCAAATATGTAAAAGATACCTACCGGCCGCGCACCGCGTGGTAAGGAAGGCGGGAGGGCAGGGCGCCGCGCAAAGACGGCTCCTGTCACTCGATCGGCGCCCGCATCACCAGCGCCGAGATGGTGTGGTTCTTCCAGAACATCTGATGGATCCGGGGCAGCAGGGCCTGCAGCTCCGGCTCCGTTACGCCGTCAAACGTGATCAGCACCGCCGGACGATCGCCTTCACTGGGCACGCGCTTCACGCCGTCAGGGGCGGGAAAGCCGTACTTCATCAAGAACGCCCGGATGTCTTCGTCGCTGGTGGTGTCTTCTACCTGGTTGATGAGCAGCGCTGCCATGGCGGATCCTCCGGAGGTCAAAACTTCTCTGGCACATATCGGAACGGATGTTCCGGCTGCGTGTACCCCTTGGCCTTCTGCCGCTTGGGCAGGGTGATTTTTTCCCTGGCGCTGACGGTATAGGGAATATGTTCGAGCAGATGGGTAATGATGTTCAGCCGGATACGCTTCTTGTCGTCGGAGCGCCCCACAAACCAGGGTGAGATCGCGGTATCCGACGCGCGAAACATTTCGTCGCGCGCGCGCGAGTAGTCGTACCAGCGGCTGTACGAATCCAGATCCATCTTTGTCAGCTTCCAGGTTTTGCGCGCATCGTTGATGCGCGACTGCAGCCGGCGCGTCTGTTCCGCTTCGGTGACTTCCAGCCAGTATTTGAAGAGCAGGATGCCGGAGTCGATCATCACGCGCTCCACCAGCGGCACGGCCTTCAAAAAGGCGTCGACCTGCGCCTGGCTGCAAAACCCCATCACGCGCTCAACGCCCGCCCGGTTGTACCAGCTGCGGTCGAAGATCACGACTTCGCCCGCCGCAGGAAGGTGCGGCAGGTAGCGCTGCATGTACATCTGGGATTTTTCGCGTTCCGTGGGGGCGGGCAACGCCACCACGCGAAAGATGCGGGGGCTCACGCGCTCGGTCAACGCCTTGATGGTGCCGCCCTTGCCGGCGCCGTCGCGCCCCTCGAACACGATGCAGACCTTGGCGCCCGTTTCGACGACCCATTGCTGCAGCTTGACCAGTTCGACGTGCAGTTGAGCCAGCTCTTTTTCGTATTGCTTATTGGAAAGTTTGCCCGCCTCGGCGGCCTCGGAGGTGTCCTTCTGCTTTTTCTTGTCGCCCATCGTCGCGCTCCGGAAATATTCCTGCCACGAATGAACGGCGCCTGTTGGCGCCACCTGTGATCTGAATATATTGCCGATTCAAGGCGGTTTGGGACCGAGTTACCAATGGAATTATGGTGCCGCAGCCGGCTATTCCATTGGGCGGGGGGAAGCCGTCGAACTGTTTGGGAATGCTATTTGCTGTCTGGGTCCATGGCCACGCTTCCGCTGGCCGCGGTAAACCGGAGGTGACCAAAATGGAACCAGATCATTCCGTTGGGCAGGCATCTTCCGAGGACAACGCCGTAGCGGCGACCTCGACGCCGGACGATCTGCCGGTGCGACCTGGTGGAGGCCCGGAGGGCACGGGCGGCGCGCCGCCCGTCAAGCCGTCGGACGCCAGCGACAACACGCAGGGCGATGAAGTCAGCAACGAGGACATGGAGCCGTCGGACACCTCCGAATCCAATCCCGACCCCGCCGACTCGCAGCGCTCGTCCTGACCACCAAAGTGACCCCCGAGGAGATCCGATCATGATCGTAAAGACCGCAATGCTGGGCGTGGCCGTCATGCTGGGCGCCACTGGTGTCGTTTCCACAAGCTGGGCGCAGGGCGCCCCGCAGTCAGTGACCGAAGTCCGTGTCGATGTCGCCAAGGTCGAGGCCGGCTACCGCGCCTCGAAGATCATCGGCGCGACCGTCTACAACGGCAAGAAGGAAAAGATCGGCACCGTGGATGACCTGATCCTTGGTCCACCGGACTGGGCGCCGTATGCGGTGCTGTCGGTGGGCGGGCTGCTCGGCGTCGGCAATCATCTTGTGACGGTTCCGCTGTCGAAAATGCAGGTCGTCGGCGACCAGTTCCAGCTTCCGGATGCCACCAAGGACACGCTCAAGGCGCTGCCCGAATTCAAGTACGCCAAGTGAACCGGCGCGGGGCAGCCCGCTCCGCACCGCATGCCTGATCCACGCCCGCAGGAGGCCACATGCAGATCGAATCCGTCGACGAACCCCGCCGTTACGAATCGCGCTCGCGTTCATTGGTTGCGCAGATCAAGGACATCGACGCCCGCAGGCCGGATTTTCCCGGTGAGCACGTGATCGTATTTGGCGTGGGCGTGCTGCTCATGCTGTCCGGGATGCGCAGCCGCACACTGTTGCGGCGCACCCTGGTCACCGCCGCCGGCACCGCCTTGATCGGCCGCGCGGCAAGCGGGACGGGCGGCATTGCCCGCGTTGCCCGGATCGTCAAGCGCCTGGGCTGATCACTGCGCAGGGAGAGCGTCATGGCAGCAAGAACCATATGGAAAGGGGCGATTTCCTTCGGGCTGGTTCACATTCCCGTGGGCCTGCACACGGCAACGACGGAGTCCGGCGTGGACTTCGACTGGCTGGACAAGCGATCGATGGACCCGGTCGGCTACAAGCGCATCAACAAGCGCACCGGCAAGGAAATCGACAAGGACAACATCGTGAAGGGCGTCGCGTACGAGGATGGCAAGTACGTCATCGTGTCGCCCGAGGAGATATCCGACGCCTATCCCCGGACCACCCAGACCATCGAGATCCAGCAATTCGTGGACGCCGGGGGCGTGCCGTTCGTCTATCTCGAGCGGCCTTACTACGTCGCACCCATCAACAAGGGGCACAAGGTGTACGCCTTGCTGCGCGACACGTTGGCCAAGACGGGAAAGATCGGCATCGCCAAGGTCGTGATCCAGACCAAGCAGCATCTGGCGGCGTTGATTCCGTCGGGCGATGCGCTGGTCCTGAACCTGATGCGCTGGGGCGATGAGGTCAAGTCGTTGGAAGGGCTGGATCTGCCCAAGGCCGGCGCCAAGAATATGTCGCCCAGCGCCAGCGAATTGAAGATGGCGAAGATGCTGGTCGACGACATGTCCGGCGAATGGGATCCCGAGCAGTACAAGGATGAATTCAAGGCCGCCGTGATGGAACTGGTGGAGCAGAAGGCGCGCGCGGGCGAAACCGAAACGGTCATCGAGCCGCAGGAAGAGTCGCCCGCCTATGCCAACAACGTCATTGACCTGACCGAGCTGCTGCAACGAAGCCTGAAGGGCGGTAAGGGCGGGGCCAAGGCGTCGTCATCGTCGGGCAAGTCCGCCAAATCCGACGACGGCGATGAGAAGGCGTCAGGCAAGGCGCCGGCGAGGAAGACGGCCGCCAAGTCTGCCAAGAGCGCGAGCAAGACGGCCAGCAAGTCGGCGACCAAGGCGACGGCCAGAACCGCCAGCAAGGCGAGCGGTAAAACGAGCGATAAGACCAGCGGCAAGACGGCGAGTAAAGCGCGCAAGGCGGCCTGACCATGGCTGACACGCTGAAGAAGTACCGCGAGAAGCGCAACTTCGAGGTCACGTCGGAGCCCGCCGAGGGTGGCGAGGCCAACGAGAATGCCCGCGCCTTCGTCATCCAGAAACACTGGGCAAGCCGGCTGCACTACGACTTCCGCCTGGAGCTGGATGGGGCCATGAAGAGCTGGGCGGTGCCCAAAGGCCCGTGCTATGACCCGGCCGTCAAGCGCATGGCGGTCCAGGTCGAGGATCATCCCATCGCCTACAACCAGTTCGAGGGGCAGATCCCCGAAGGCCAGTACGGCGCGGGCAAGGTCATCATCTGGGACGAAGGCAAGTGGATGCCGGTGGGCGATCCGCGCAAGGGCTATCGCGACGGCCATCTGAAGTTCGACCTGCTGGGCGTCAAGATGCAGGGGCGGTGGGCGCTGATCCGTCTAAAGGGCAAGGACTCCGAAAAGCAGCCGCCGTGGCTGCTCATCAAGGACCGCGACGATTTTGCGCGGCCCGAGCGGGAATTCAGCGTGGTGGATGAAATGCCGGACAGCGTGGTGCCGCTGCGCAAACCTGCGAAGGCCAAGACGGCAGGCAAGGGCGGCGAGGCGACAGCCAAGGTGAATTCCGCAGCCAAGAAGTCGGCTCCCGCAGCGAAAACCCGCGCCAGATCAAAGGCCCCCCCGGAAAAGGCGGCTGACGACCAATCCGGGAACCAGGCCGGCAACACCGTTGACGCCGCCGCAGACGATCAGCACGCCTTGCCCGGCGTGGCCGCCGACTTGCCCGCGCAGCTGAAACCTCAGCTCGCCACGCTGGTTGACGGCGTGCCGCAGCATGCTCCCGATTGGCTGTACGAGATGAAATTCGACGGCTACCGGCTTGTCGCCCGGATCGAAGGCGAGGACGTGCGCCTGTTCACCCGCAACGGCCACGACTGGAGCGCTAAAATGCCGCATCTGGTCGAGGCGATGCGCGCATTGCCTGCCAAATGGGCGTGGATCGACGGGGAAATCGTAATGCTGGACCGCGAAGGCATTCCGAACTTCCAGTCGCTGCAGAACGCCTTCGACAATGATCGGACACAGGACATCGTGTTCTACGCCTTTGACCTGCCGTTTATCGGGATGCGGGACCTGCGGCAGGAACCGCTGGGCGTTCGGCGGGCGCTGCTGCAGCAACTGATGGACACGACCGAAGACGACGCGCTGCGATTCAGCGAGGCCCTTGAGGCCGCGCCATCGGATCTGGTGGCGACCGCGTGCAGGATGGGGCTGGAGGGCATCATGGCCAAGCGGCTGTCCTCGCCCTACGTGTCGCGCCGCAGCGACACCTGGGTCAAGGTCAAGTGCGCCCGGCGCCAGGAGTTTGCCATCGTCGGGTACACGGCGCCCAAGGGCAGCCGCGCCGGATTGGGCGCGCTGCTGCTGGCGGTCACCGAGCAGGACGGCAGCCTGCGCTATGCCGGCAAAGTCGGCACGGGCTTCGACGACGCGAGCCTCGTATCCCTGCAGAAGCGCCTGGCGGCGATCGAGACGGACAAGAAGCCGGTGACCAATGTGCCTGCGGCCGGCGGCGTGCGCTGGGTCAAACCCGAACTGATCGCCGAAGTGTCGTTTGGCGAATGGACGAGCGGCGGCCACATCCGTCATTCCGTGTTCCGGGGTTTACGGGAGGACAAGCCGGTGAAGGCGATCTCCAGGGAGAAGGCCGTGCCGGTCGAGGACATCGACGGCGACGCGGGCGCCGGCAAATCCGCTTCGAAGGCGTCGTCTGCGGCAAGATCCGCGGGCCGATCCGCCTCGGCGTCTGCCAGCACGGTTTCCAAATCGTCCGTACGGGCCAAGGGCGGCAAGCTCACCAACCCGGACCGGGTCATCGACCCGTCCACCAAGCTCACTAAGCTGGATCTCGCGCGGTATTACGGGCTGGTGGCGCCGCTGATGCTGGAGCATCTGAAGGGGCGGCCGGTGTCCTTCCTGCGCGCGCCCGCTGGCATTCAGGGCGAATTCTTCTTCCAGAAGCACCTCGAAGTCGCGATGCCCGGCGTCAAACCCCTGCCCGCGAAGCTCGATCCGGATCATCCGCCGCTGCTCGAGGTTCCGACGGCAGAGGCCATCATGTCCGCCGTGCAGATGAACGTCGTCGAGTTTCACACCTGGAACGCGGTCAAGACGTCCATCGGCAAGCCGGATCGCATGATGTTCGACCTGGATCCGGGCGAGGGCGTGCAATGGCCGGCCTTGCAGCAGGCCGCCAATCTTGTGCGCGTGCTGCTGCAGGAAATCGGCCTGCAGGCGTGGCTGAAGACCAGCGGCGGCAAGGGGCTGCACGTGGTCGTGCCGCTGCGCAAGCAATACGACTGGGACACCGTGAAGCGGTTTTCGCAGGTGATCGTGCAGCACCTGGCGCGCACGCTGCCGCAATTGTTCGTGGCCAAGAGCGGCCCGAAGAACCGCGTCGGCAAGATCTTCGCGGACTACCTGCGCAATGGCTTCGGGGCGACGACGGTATGCGCGTGGTCTGCGCGGGCGCGGCCTGGCCTTGGCATTTCGGTCCCGGTCACCTGGGATGAGCTGGACAAGCTTACGAGCGGGGCGCACTGGACGATTCAGGATGTGCATGCCCGACTGGATGCGGGCAACACGCCCTGGGACGACTACGCGCCGCAGTCTCTGACGGCCGCCATGTCGGCGATGGAGTTCGAACCATGATGCATGGATCTCCGAAGGAGGCTTCCTATGGCACCCCGCATCGCTGGATCAAGCGTGATGGACCATCCGAACGGGTATGGAATCGTCAGCCGCGTGCTGCACTGGCTCATGGCGGTACTGCTGGCGTGGCAATTCACCAGCGCGGCGTCGCGGCAGTTTTTACCGGACACCCCGATCGAAGATTTTTTCTGGGCCACGCACACGTCGCTGGGCCTATTGCTGCTGATTCTGGTGCTGGTGCGCGGCGCCTGGGCCATCGCCAACTGGGGCAAGCGGCCCGACAGCGGCTTGCTGGCGGGGTTCGGGCATTTTGTTCTGTACCTGATGATGATCGCCATCCCCACGCTGGCGCTCTTGCGCGCCTATGGGCGGGGAAGGGGATATTCCGCCTTCGGCATCCAGATCTTCAGTCCCCGCGACCAGGAGATCGAAGACCTGGTGGAACTCGCCAACGCCTGGCATGGTCTGCTGGGCTGGACGCTGCTGGCGCTGGTTGTGGGCCACATCACGATGGCCTTCCTGCACCGCAGGGCGGACGGAAGGCGGGTTTTGACCCGCATGACCAAGGGATGACGGGCGGCGCGGCAGCCGCCACAGGAGGAATTCATGCACCGCGATGAGCTCTTGGCACTGATGATTTCAGTTTCCGCGCCCGCTCCCCGGCTGGACGAGTGGGATCGGGTGCTCTCGCTCTACGCGGGATACCTGGAGGGCGTCGCGCCCAAGCTGTCCGAAAAGGAATTGGGCAATTTCATCGGCGCCGGGGCCATGTTTTACCGGACGCTTTGCCAGGCGAATGCCTATCGGCAGGAATCTGTTTGGGGGCGGCGCAAGAAAGAGAGCTAGGCCGACCCCGGGCAACACCGGCCGTCCCCCGGGAGGCGGGGGGCATTACATACCCGCATCGCAGATGCAAACGTTGCACAGGCACGACCTGCCGCGACGTGTGGGCGCCGACAAGGCTATCGTTTTCGGCCACTGGGCGACGCGCTCGACCAGGCCGCTTGACCAAAAGCGGTCACGCGAACAGCCGGTACGCCACGCCCAAGCTGAAGAGCAGCGCGGTGCCGATGGCGTAGAACGCCAGCGACAGCCAGGCGCTCAGCGGCACGCGCGCCGGCGCTTCAGCGTCCGCTGACAGCGGGGCCGACTGCGCCGAGGGCAGGAGTTCTTCGTTGGCGGCTGCGGGGCGGAGGCGCTGGCTGGCAGCGGCGTCCGAGTGGCGGGCAACGGGCGCAATGGCGAGGGATACGAGGGGCGCGCCGGCGGGAGTCGGCGACAGAACGGGTTCCGGTGAGCTCATGGAAAGCCTCCGCAATCAAAGGGTTGGGTGACGAAAGGCGAAACGCCTACAGCAAGCAGCGTGCCCAATCGTTGCCCGTCAGCCGGACGTCAGCTCGGGGGCAGCCCCGGCATCAACCGGGCCGCCTGCCGGACGGTCCGCACACGGCCCACTTCCCGTCTCCCGCCCAAACACTTACGATACGGCAGGCGCCGGGCGTTTCTCGCCGCGCTTGCCCGAATCGACTGACACGTGACGGCCGCATTTCAAACACGGAGCATTCATGAACGGTTACCCAGATACTCTTCTCCTGATCGACAACGAATGGCGCGAGGCCCGCGGCGGCGCGCGCATCGACGTCGTCACCCCCGCCACCGGCCAGAAGATCGGCCAGGTGGCCAGCGCCTCCCGCGAGGACCTGGACGCCGCGCTGGCGGCAGCGCAACGCGGCTTCG
>DMTA01000128.1:0-17740 GCA_003454835.1 Achromobacter sp.
AAAAACGCAAACCGGGCCGCCACCGTGCCCAACGCCTCAAGAACCCCGACCACCCGCCAAAAATCCCCCCTCCCTTGCTAAGCAAGCAATCAACCGATCCAAAACACACCCCTGCATTGCCCCATACGCAAAAGAATCCTGATTCAGCAATCAACGTTTCTCTCCTTTGCTTCACGGGTCTTTCACGTTCGGTCGCCACCATGTCGGCCAGCGTAATACCCCCTTCATGAAAAAAGAGAAGAGAAGCAATGCAGACATTGAATTGGAGAAGATGGTGCGCCATGTTGCTGGCGACCAGCGTGTTGGCCGGCTGTGGAGGCGGCGATGACGATGACGACGAGGCCCCCGTGGCTCCGCCCACCCAGCCGCCCGTGACGACGCCGGGCGAGGCGAGCGTCGACAAAGTGCTGTTCGTCGGCGTCGACGGCCTCACCTACGACGCCCTGCGTCGCGGCGCTGCCGACAATACGCTCCCCAACCTGAGTCAACTGACCGTCACCCGCGCCTGGACCGGCGGCGTGAACGGCTCCGTCACTCAACAGCCCACACTGTCAGCGCCCGGCTGGGCCACCCTGCTCACCAGCCAATGGGCCGACGTGCACGGCGTGCGTTCCAATGCGAAAGGCCAGGGCATGAAAGCCCCCAGCCTCTTCCAACGCATCAAAACCGCCCAACCCGACGCCCGCACCGCCGGCGCCTTCAACTCGCCCGTTCTCGCCAGCCTCCTTGGCACCGACCGCGACGCCGGCTACGTACAGACGCTGACCGACTGCGCCGGCGCAGACGACTGCGTCGCCTCCCAAGCCCGCGACCGCATCGCCGAAGGTTACGACGTCGTCGTCGCCCAATTCGGCGCGCCCGAACGCGTCGCTGCCGAAAACGGCTTCGGCACCACCTACGACGCCGTCATCCGCCAGACCGACGCCGCCCTGGGCGTCCTGATCAAGCAACTGGCCGACCGCCGCGCCGCCCATCCCAACGAAAACTGGCTCATGGTCGTTGCATCCAGCCACGGCCTAGACAAGACCGGCGGCAGCGACGGCCTGCCGTTCTCCCCCAACAAGACCATCCTCCTCGCCGCCAATCAGCCCGTGCTACTCGGCGGCAGCGCCGATGACGCTTCGTTTGACGGCGTATGGGACACCAATTGGTACGCGCTGCCCAGCGCCGCCGACATCGCGCCCACCGTCCTCTCGCACCTGGCCGCATTGCCCCAGGCGGACGACTACGACATGGCCGGCACCGCGCTCTCCGAGCCGCTCGCGCTGCGCCGCGTCTCCACCCGCACCGCCATGGACAACAAGAGCGTCACCGTCAGCTGGGTGCGCGTCGGCGAACCCGCCGGCGACATCGTCGTCAGCCGCGACGGCAAGGAGGTCGCACGCCTGCCCGGCACCGCCACGGAATACGTCGACACCGGCTTCACCTTCGATGTCGAAGGCGTGCATGAACTGGCCTACAGCGTCTCCGCCGGCCGCGCCGTCAGCGCCGCCCGCGCTTCGGTCGTCTACACCAAACCCATCCTGCTGCTGCCCTCCCTGCGCACCGGCCTCACCATGTTCTTCCCGTTTGACGGTGACGTGACCGACAAGGCGGCGGGCGGCGGCGCCATCACCCCGTACGACGGTGTCCAGGCCCCGGCCTACGCCGACCCTGGCATGTACGGCAAAAGCTTCCGCAACGAACGCAGCGCGGCCGCCCTGGGCGCCTTCAAGCTCGACTACCCCGCAGGCCTCTTGGACAGCGTGCAGGCGTTCACCATCGGCTTCTGGTATCAGTCCGACGGCACCGCCAACGACCGCTCGATCCTGGGCAACAAAGACTACAACTCCGGCGCCAACCCCGGCATCACCATCGCCCAGTGGGCTGGCCCGGAACTGCGCTTCAACCTTGCCGGCGGTTCTCGCGTCGACATCGAAGGCGTCAAGTTCACCGCCAACAAGCCCGTCTACATCGCCATGTCCGTCAACAAGACGACCAAGACCATGGTCGCCTACCGCTACGACAGCGAACTCGGCTTCACGCGGCTTAACAAAGCCACCGGCACCGTCAACCTCGCGCAGATCGCCGGCGTCTTCGGCCCGCATATCGGCCTGAACGAAGACGGCAAGGGCACCTACGGCATCTGCTGCGCCGGCACCAAGGGCCCCTACACGATGGTTTTCGATGACCTGGCCTTCTGGTCGCGCGAGTTGACCGAGGCAGAAGTGAAGTCCCTCGCCATGTCCGGCAAGTCCGTCTCCGAACTGTTTCCCTGATGTCCCAAGGATAGATACCCCATGAGCAAGTCCATGATTTTGCGCGGTTTCCTGCGCGCCGGCGCGGTGCTGATGCTGACCGCCACCCTGGCCGCCTGCGGCGGCGGCGACGACGATGACGACGTCCAGCCGCCCGTCGCCGAGACCCCGGCGCCGCAGCCGGACCCGCATCCGGAACCCGAAACCCCACCGCGCAACACGGCCTATCTGCAGAAGAAGGCGGGCGACGTCATCCAGGTGCGCATCGAGGAGCTGCATCCCACCCAGGCCGCAATCGGCTACGACCAGATCTACTACAAGCTCGGCCGCTGGCAAGGCGACTTCGACCGCGCCACCTGGGCGGCCGACCCCGTGCTGCAACTGGACTACCTGAACCGAACCGTCGGTAAGAAGTTCGACGATTACTGCGAAGACGTCGGCGGCGCCGAGCGCGTGCAGAAGTTCCAGAGCATCGCCGAGGCGCGCGCCGCGCGCCTGGATCAGCCCAATACGTTCACCTGCAAGGACGCGCCGGGCACGAACACCGCCAACCTGAAGACGGTGATCGTGGGCTGGGACGGCAATCTGTACCTGACCGACGGCCACCATACGTTTTCGTCCCTGCGAGAGATCTTCGATGGCGGCCCGAAACTGCCTGTGTGGGTGAAGGTCGACGCCAACTACAGCGATCTTCCCTCTGCGACGGCCTTCTGGCAGCGCCTGGTGGACGAGCGCCGCGCGTGGCTGCGCGACGGCCAGAACCAGCCGATCACCGTCGACCAGTTGCCCACGCGCGTCGGACTGTCCAATGCGCAGGAGCCCGGCGGCATGCAGGAAGACCGCTACCGCTCGCTGGTGTATTTCACACGCGATATTGCCTACAGCAACGGCGACCTGCCTGAATTCGCGGAGTTCCTGTGGGGCGACTGGCTGCGCCGCCAGGCCGCAGCCGCGCAGCTGCAGGGCCTGGACCAGTACAAGATGCAGGCGCCGGCTACGCCTGCGGAAATCCTGGCGGTCAGCACGCTGAACAAGGACATCCTGCCCACCGGCGCCAACGACAGCTACGCCGCCGCCGTGCGCGATGCATCAGTAAAGATGAGCGCGTTGGCCGATACGGATATCGTGTTCGAAGACCGCAACGCCGCCAGCCTGGGCCGCATCGTCCTGGAGGCCAACGCCGCCAGCGGCTCCGCCACCAAGACCGCGCGCGACACGCTGGAAGAACTGCCGCGCAACGACGTCAAGACGTCCGACGGCACGCCGCGCGGCGCGGGCAAGCTGTGGTTCGCGGTGAACTACCGCACTTGCGGCAAGCCCGCCGCCGGCACCTGCTGGGGCTGGTAACGTGAAAAAGGCCCGCGCGAGCGGGCCTTTCACATTGTGCGGTCAGCGCCTTAAAGCACTTCCTGCGTGTTCTCGGCCTTGGCCAATTGCTGCATCGCCAGGGCGACCTTCTTGGCGACTTCCAGGCGTTCGGCGGCCGACATGGCGTCGTATTCTTCCTTGGAAATGCCCAGGCTGGCCAGCGCCGCGTAGAACATCTTGTCTTCGATCGACATCCCGGCGTAGTCCAGGAATTCCTTTTCGGCCTGCGACGGCGCGGCCTGCGAGGCGCCGGACACGCCGCGGCCCATGGCCGAACGGTTGCGCTCGGTGGCATCGGCAAATGCCGCTCGGAAGCGCTCGCCAGCATTGGCGTTGGCGTTGTTGGCGGCCGACGCGGGCTGGCCGGCGGCATTGATACCCAGGAAATTCACGCTGCTCATGGATGCTCCAGAGGGATTGGCGGTCAGGGTGCCAACATACTCCCCGCCCGCACCGCCGGAAGACCGGGTCAGCCGCCCTAACCGGCCGTTTCTCCCCGGATTGCGGTCCGACCATTTTTAGCGCCCTTCGAGTATCTTGTGCCTCTCGCAAACCTTCCAGAGACCCTACTCATGAGCATCGACACCCCCTCCGGCCAGCCCGCTGGCGCCGCGCCCGCTGCGGACGCCTTCCTGCAGTTCCTGGTCAACCTCGTCAACAACGGCAGCCAGATCGAAAGCATTGGCGTGACGTTGCAGATGGGCGGCATGCTGGTGTCCGGCTCGATCGTCTCGGGCGCCGAGTACTTCGACACCTTCGCGGCCAGCTTCTCCGGCTCACTGGCATCGCTGGACCCCGACACGCGCCAGACCGTGCACGCCTCGCTGGCCGAGCTGGGCGACGTGTTCCGCCTGCCTCAGCCCGTCGACCCGCTGCCCAACTACATTCACCTGGCCGACGCCCTGTTCTTCACCGCCGACGGCACGCCCATCGCCGGACAGCCGACCCTGTGGCGCGGCCGCACCAGCGCCGTGGACGGGTTCATCCTGGGCCGTCTGCAGTCCGAGGCCTCGGCCTGATCCGCATGACGCAATCTGTTTTTCCGCCGATCGAGGGCCAGGACATCGACCGCAAGGCCATGCAGGCCCTCATCGAGACGGCTGCGGGCAAGGCGCTTTCGTTCGTCGATTGCGACTTCAAAGAGGCGGATTTTTCCCGCCTGGAACTGCGCGGCTTCCAGTTCAGCGGCTGCGCGATAGCGGGCGCCTCGTTTCAGGGCGCGGATCTGACCGACAGCCAATGGCTGCGTTGCCGCGGCGGATCAGCCAGCTTTGCGTCCGCGGACGCCAGCGAGGCCACGTTTCAGAACTGCGACCTGAACAACGCCAATTGGCGCCGCGCGCGGCTGGCCAGCGCGCGGTTCCGGTCGTGCAAGCTGACCGGATCGGATTTCGATGGCATTGCGTGCCTGGGCTGGTCGCTCGAGGAATGCCTGCTGGTCGGCGCGCTGCTTCGCGGCGTGTCGTTTCGCAAGTGCAATCTGCTGCAACTTGACTTCTCGGACGCCGACCTGTCGGGAAGCGATTTCCGCGAGACCATCTTTCACGGCGGCAGCCTGCGTAATGCCACGTTGAAGAACGTCCACTTCGAAGGCGCGGACTTGCGGGAAGCGGACCTTGGCGGATTGGATCTGACGGCGGCCGCCCGGCTGGCGGGCGCGACGATTTCCAAGACCCAGGCGGCGGCGTTGCTGGCCGAGTTGCGCATCAGCGTGGTTTGACGCGGTGCTGACGCGGCCCGGCTTGGCGGACCTGCAGCCAGCGATGCCGCCACGGCCTGCATCGCCGCGCATTGCTTCAGCCCGGCCGCCGGAAGTACGTGCGCGCCGCCTCGATCTGCCCATGGCAGACGCAGCCGCTCATGTGCTCGTTCACCATGCCCACGGCCTGCATGAAGGCATGCATGGTGGTCGGGCCCACGAACGTCCAGCCGCGCCGCTTCAGCGCCCGCGAGAGTTCTTTCGACGCCTTGGACGTGGGATTGTTGTCCCAATAATGCCGGTCCACCACCGCCGGACGATCCTGCGGCGGCGGCTCATGCGACCATAGCCAGCCGGCCAGCGAGCCGGTCTCGTCGGCCAGTTCGCGCGCACGCTGCGCGTTGTTGATGGCCGACACGATCTTGGCGCGGTTGCGCACAATGTCCGCATTGGTCATCAGGCGCTCGACGTCGCGCTCGGAATAGCGCGCCACCCGTTCCATGTCGAAATCGTCAAAGGCCTCGCGAAACGCCTCGCGCTTGCGCAGGATGGTGATCCACGCCATGCCGGCCTGAAAGCCTTCCAGACAGATTTTTTCGAACAGGCGCCGGTCGTCCACGACCGGCCGGCCCCATTCATGATCGTGATAGTCCGGCATGGAGGGCTGCCAGAAGCAACGCGGCTTGCCATGGTCGTCGACGATCAGGCCGGTGTCGGGAATGCCGGCGGCCGGGTCGGTGATGTCCGGATTGCTGCGGTCCGGGTTGCTGGTGTCCGGGTTGCCGACTTCCGGGCTGCCCCGATGTCCGGCATTCTGCGCGACAGCACTCATGGCTTGCGCGGCACCGGGCAGCTCGTGTCGCCTTCCTCGCACGCCAGATGCGCGCGCAATTCCTTGGTCCGGGCCTTCGTGAGCTTGTCCAGGCACATGCTCAACACCATCGGATAGGCGCTGCCGCCCGTCACGCCTGTCGACGAAAACGCGCATTCGGCATCGCGAAAGAACAGCCACGCTTTCTGCGCCGCCTGCAGTTGCGTCAAGGCGTCCTTGCTGTTCTTCAGCCGCTCCGTCGCTTCCTTGTACGCAGCGTTCAACTCGGCGTCGGACTGGCGATACGCCTGATCCGCGCACAGGTTCATGTCGGTCTGGGTGGCCGCCTGGTCACACTTGAGCACTTGGGCCTGCGCCCCCGCTGCAAGCAGGAGCGCTGCGGCGGCAAACACGATACGCATGGGAATTCCTCCTTTTGGGGTGGGTTTGGGGTGGTCAACGCATGGGGGAAAGTGTCGCATGGAAGCCGGCGAGGCGCAGCGCGGCTGTCCGTCGCCTAAGATAGCCCCCATGAAGATCCAACTGCTTTCCGACTTGCATCTTGAAACCGATCCCACCTTTGTGGCACAACCGTTGCCGGGCGCCGACCTGCTCGTGCTGGCCGGCGATATCGGTTCGTACCGCCAGGGTTCACGACTGGAACGGGACGACTTCGGCCTGGGCACCTATTCGCCGCGCCACGGCTGGCCGACGCCTGTCCTCTACGTGCCGGGCAATCACGAATACGACAACGTGGATTTCGACGAGACGCATGCGCGCCTGCAAGACCTGTGCCACGCGCTGGACATCCAGTGGCTGGAACGCGAGACCACCGTCATCGGCGGCGTGCGCTTCATAGGCACGACCCTGTGGACGGACTTCGACGCGCTGGCCGCGCCGGACGACACGCTGGGTGAAGCGTTGAAAAAGCGAGCAAAGGCTTTCCGGGCGGCGGACTTCTATCTGGAAAAAGCCGAGATGCGCCGGCATGGCGCGCCCTTCATGGCTGAACAGATGCGCGAGCAGGGCTTGGCCTGTCAGGCGTGGCTGGACGCCGCCCTGCGTGTGCCCTTCGACGGCACGACGGTGGCGGTCACGCACTTTGCGCCTACGTTGGCTAGCGCCGATCCGCGCTATGGCGTCACGCCCGGCACGGCGGGGTTTTGCAACGCGCTGGATGGATTGCTGCCGCTGGCCGACGTGTGGATTCACGGGCATCTGCATTGCGCGCAGGATTACGTGAAGGATGGCTGCCGGGTGATCGCGAATCCGCTGGGGTATGCGAAGAAGGGGGAGCAGGCCGATTTTGACCCCGGAAAATTGTGGGAGTTGTGAACATCGTCCCCGGGACCCCGGCGGTGTCGATCAATGACCCTTCGGCGTGGTGAATCGTGCAAAAAAGCCGTATCGAATTTCTGTTCGTTGCACTTTCGCATCCGGCCCCACGTACACATCCACTCGGCTGAACGGTCCGTTTATTTCTACATCGTCCCACTTCTCCCTAACGACGCTGATTCCGGTCCAGTGGTCGGGCTTCTGGCGCCAATCTGCGAAATAACCGTTCGATTCGCCAGGATCAAGAGCGCCCCGTGAAAGGTACAAGTCGGTGTCGTAGATATATCCGATTGGCTCCTTTGCGGCAGCTGAATAATGAATTGCCACGACCGGCCGGCAGAAATACAAGAACAGGACGGTGGCGCACAACGCATAAAAGATTGCCCTGCAGCCCGGCCTCAATGATGATCTGGCTTTCATTCATCGCATCCTATCGCGGCCGTTGGGTTCGTGTGCAGCGGGCTCGCAAGGCTGGCTTGGCTGCGTGAACCGCGCGAGAAAACCATGCCGGGTCTCCGTTCGCTGAATCGTTGCTCCGGGGCCGACGCAGACATCGATCCGGCTGAACGGCTGGCTAATCTCCAAAGCGTCTGCACTGTCGAACGGAAACGAGAGCAGGTAATGCATATCAGCCCGAGGAAACATCGGAGTAGGCACCACTACCGTCTCCCCCGGGGCGAGCCCGCGCTTTATGGTCGAGTAGTCCACCATGAAGAAGAATCCGATCGAATCCGAAGCTTCTTGTGAATAGTGCAGCGCCACAACCGGCCTGCAATGAAACAGGAACAAGATCCACAAAAGCGGGGCCGCCACCAACGCAGTTGCAATTCGCTTGATCAAGCGCCTGCTCATGTCGGACCACTCCCGACGCACTTGTGCAGCCTTTTTGCGTTGTCCCGCCATGTGCCCCACGGAACGGGCACGGCACTAATTTTTTCTAGCAACGTGGCTACGGTCAGCGCGTGAGGTTCAACCTCATCACAAAGCTCTATTCCCAGCATGATTGAAATGTGGTCCGGCCGGTCGTCCGCGCTCGCGGGCCACGGGCCGTTCTCGGGATGATTCTGCTGTGTCAGCTTCGTCCAGCCATCGAACATGGCCTGTGCCAGGCCCGCACCATTTATCAGTTCGGCAGTGCTAAAGCCAAGTGCTACGCCAACATAGCCATAGTGGATGTTCGACCAGATGTCCAAGTAATAGTCGTGGTCGCCGTACTTCTGCCAACCCTTATTCAGATTTTGGCCGAGCATGCGCTTCAAGATCGGCTTGTGGTCCCAGGGTCGGTCCGGACCGACCCTCTCCGCCCACACGCCGTATGCAGCCGCCTTTCGTCCTGCTGCTGCGCCGTCAAAGTCTGGCGGCTCGCCCAGCCGTAAGTACCACGGCCGCCTCTGCCATTCGGCACGGGGCGCTTGGGGATTCGCACTGTTCGCGCGGAGAATCTTCCTTCCTTCAATGGAAAAAGGGTTGGTCTTCATTTCCTGAACAATGAACTCAGCCAGCGGGACTGCTGTGTCCGCATGATTGCAGGTGCTATTCCGCAGGCTATTAGGATGAAACTCAGCAGGTGCGGTGCCGCCCCTCGAACGGCTAAGTTCCGAGGGACTTGAATCGCTGAACGCGCGAGTCGCCCCGCCAGGGTCTGGATCCACCAGCGCAAACCCTTGGCTCGCAATCAGCGCAGCGCCGCAGGCGGTCTTCATTCCCTCGATGGCGACCAGGCTGTCGCCGACGGCGAAGCTGGGCACGCCCTCGATAATCGGGAACACCCCTTTGCATTTTGGGCAGTTCACCTTGTGGCCAAGGCCCGCTGCCGCTCGGCCGTCGATGTCGTAGGACGAAAACCCCTCCAACACCGTTCCGCCATGGGTTGTCTTGTCACCAACACGAATGATCGGGCGCGCTGTCATCATTGCTCCAGGCAATTACTGATGCGCGAAAGTCTGAGCGTCGTAGAAATCGACTTGAATCAGATAAACGCGAAAATTGCCTGACTCACTTTTCTCCCGTGATGCGACGCACGACTTGCCCCCCCGCTTGAAACATGCGTGCCAGCGGCTGCATTACAGAACTTGCCCCTCGGAAATGAAAAAAGCCCACCGCTTTCGCAAGTGAGCTTTTCGGTTGTAGACCTCGAAGGAGATCAACCGCCTTCCATCAGGGCATGAACGGCTTCCCGTCCTGCCCTGCGCGCATCAAGGCGCCGGATTCGGATGACGCACGTGGATCTGATTGATCGCGTCCAGCACCTCAGCCGACAACGTCACATCAACACTGTCAATGTTTTCCTTCAACTGCGCCAGCGACGTCGCGCCGATCAGGTTGCTGGTGACGAACGGGCGTTGATTCACCCACGCCAGCGCAAGATGCGTCGGCGAGATGCCATGCTTGCGCGCCAGTTCCACATATTCGCGCGTGGCGGCTTCGGCCTGGGGGTTGCTGTAGCGGGTGAAGCGGGTGTACACGGTCAGGCGCGCGCCGGCCGGCTTGGCGCCGTCCAGGTACTTGCCGCACAGCATGCCCATCGCCAGCGGCGAATACGCCAGCAAGCCCACGCCTTCGTGGTGCGTGAATTCCGACAGGCCGATCTCGTACACGCGGTTCAACAGGCTATAGGCGTTCTGGATCGACGCGATGCGCGGCAGGTCGGCGTTCTGCGCGTGGCGCAGGAATTGGCTGACGCCCCACGGGGTTTCGTTGGACACGCCCACGTGGCGCACCTTGCCCGCGCGCACGAAGTCCTGCAGCACCGACAGGGTTTCTTCGATCGGCACGGTGTGCTCGTCTTCGACCCACGGGTAATTGAGCTGGCCGAACGTCGCGGTGGTGCGGTCGGGCCAATGCAGCTGATACAGGTCCACGTAATCCGTCTGCAGGCGCTTCAGGCTGGCGTCCAGGGCCGCGGTCAGATTCTTGCGGTCCAGGAAGGTCTTGCCGTCGCGGATGTGGCCGGGGCGCTTGGCATCGCGCACGGGGCCGGCCACCTTGCTGGCCAGCACGATGTCCTGGCGGCGGCCGGTCTTGGCCAGCCACGTGCCGATGTAGGTTTCGGTCAGCCCCTGGGTTTCGGGCTTGGGCGGCACGGGATACATCTCGGCCACGTCGACCAGGTTGACGCCGCGCTCCAGCGCGTAGTCCAGCTGCTGATGCGCGTCGGCTTCGGTGTTCTGCTCGCCCCAGGTCATGGTGCCCAGCCCGATCAGGCTGACATCCAGGTCGGTACGGCCGAGTTTGCGGTATTTCAAGTTCTGCTCCGTGCGGGTCTTGGGGTTAAGAAGCGACACCTTACTCCAAGATGTTGGCGTTTCGCTGACAGGATCAGCCTGGGGCCGGCCGATCCTGCGGGCGCGCCCGCCCTTAGAACGTTCCCCGCAACGTCAGCATCGCATTGCGCGGCGTGCCGTAAACGTTGTTGCCGTTCAACGTGCCCACCTGCTGGTAGTAGACGCGGTCGGTCAGGTTGTTGACGTTGAGCGTCATGTTCCACTGCGGTGTGAGCTGGTAGCGCACCATGGCGTTCAGGATGGCGTAGCCGCCCTGGTTGAAATCGAACGGCGCGAAGGCACCGCTCGCATCGCGCGCCGTGCCGGACACGTAGCTTGCGCTTTGGATGAGCATGCTGCCCCCCACCGTCCACTTGGTCCAGTCGCCTGGCAGTCGATACGCGGTCGCCAGTTTGAACAGGTGCTTGGGCGTCACGCTGCTGTAGACGCTGTCAGTGCTCTTGTCCTTGGTGGTGTTGAACGTATAGCCGGCGGTCATCTGCCAGCCCGTGGCGAGCTCCCCGCTGAATTCGACATCGACACCCCGGCTCACCACCTTGCCCTGCGCCGTGTAGCAGCAGGCCCCGTCATAAGCGCTGCTGCTGCTGTCGTAACGAGGATCGAGGACCGCGGTGCCCGTACGTTCGACGTTGAACAGGCTTAGCGTGGCGTTGGCGGCGCCGTCCAACAGCTCGCCCTTGATGCCGGCCTCGAAGCTCTTGCCCTTGATGGGGGGCAGCGAGCTGCCCGGCGGCGGGCCTTGCATGACCAGCGGCTGGGGCTTGTAGATGGCCGAATAGCTGCCGTAGACCGACCACTGGTTGTTCAGGTCGTAGATCAGGCCGCCGTATGGGGTGATCTCGGTGGATTCCTTGAACTGGGCATCCTGGAACACCTGCCAGTCGGCCGCGCCGCGCTTGGTGCGGATGAGCTGCGAGAACTCGTAGCGGCTGACGCGGGCGCCGGCCACGACGCTCAGGCGGTCGGTGGGATGCAGGCGCAGCAGGGCGTACCCGCCGACCTGTTCCTGGCCCCACGGGCCGTAATGCGCGCTGTAGTTGTAGTCCGCGTCCGTCCTGCCGGGATTCCACGCGCCCGGGTTGAACGGATCGACGGGATCCTTGTAATTGATCGCGAGGTTTGAGTTGACCCAGTCGCTGCGCACGCGCTGCCAGTCCGCGCCCACCACGAATTCGTGCGTCTGGCCCAGCAAATCGAAGGCGCCGCTGAGGTTGGCGTCCACCATGTCCTGCTTGTTTTCGGAGTTCGCGCGGCCGGCGCCCCACGTCAGTCCCTTGTACGTGATGGGGTCCACGGAACCGGACGTGTAATTCCAGATGCGATCGGTCTTCTGGTCGGTATGCGTCGCGTTGAGCTTGGCGATCCAGCCATTGCGGAACCGATGCTCCAGCTGCCCAAACACTTCCCAGCGATCGGTGTCGTCGTACGCCCAGGGTTGCGAGAGGTTCGCGCTGCGCGACAGGCCCAGATCGGCGCCGTTGCTGTAGCGCGGCAGTGTAGGCGGCGCACCGTCATTGTTGATCTGGCTGTAGTTGCCGCCCACGGTCAGCAGCGTATCGGGACCGAGGTCGGCTTCCAGCACGCCATACAACGCGGGCCGCTCGGTGCTGCGGTGATCGATGTAGGAGCCGCTCTTCTGATAGCTGAACACGCCGCGGGCGCGCACTTTGCCGTTTTCGGTAAGCCGGCCGCTGGCGTCGATCTCGCTGCGGTAATCGTCCCAACTCCCGGCGCCCAGCGTCACCTTGAGCTGATCCTGCGCCAGCGGCTTCTTGCGCACCAGATTGATGATGCCGCCGGGATCGCCCACGCCGCCCAACAGGCCCGAGGCGCCGCGCATCACTTCCACGCGGTCGTAGAAGGCCATCTGCTGCTGCGGATCGTAGTTATAAGAACCCAGCGCCAGCGGCGCGCCGCCGTCGAGCTGCATGCTGGTGATGGCGAAACCACGCGAAAAGAAGTCCACGCCGTTGTACGTGATGCCGGGAACGGCGAGCAAGGCCTGGCGCACATCGGTGATGTTCTGGTCTTCCATCTGCTGCCGGGTCACGACCGAGACGGATTGCGGAATCTCGCGAAAACTCTGCTCGGTCTTGGACGCGATGCTGGTGATGCGCGTTGTATAGGATCCGGTGTTCTCCGTCATGCTGCGGCGTTCAGCCATGCCGATGACGGTGACGGCGTCCAGCACATCGGCGGCGCCTGCCGTCAGCAGGTAGCGATCGCCCTCACGCCGATACTGCAAGCCGCTGCCCTTGAGCAGCGCAGCCAGCGCCTGGTCGGCGGTGAAGCTGCCGCGCAGCGCCGGCGCGGCCTTGCCGGCCACGATGTCCGGTGCGAACAGGATCTGCAGCCGCGTTTGCTCGGCCAACTGGAGCAGTGCTTCGGACAGGGGTAGCGGAGCGATGTCGACCTGCACCGTGGCGGACTGGGCGTAAACGGACGAAGCACCGAGGCCGCTGGCCAGCGCAAGCGCCACCGACAGCGCCAGGCTGCCCATGGTCAGTCTGGCCGGCAAGGGACGCCTGCGCGGCGCACGAAAGGTGATACGGGAATGTGGATTCAAGACGGGACTCGTTCGATGATTGCAGCGGGCGCTTTGCGCCCGATCCCTTGGCCAAGGATCGTGACGGGCCGGCCGGGTGCAAATCGGCGGCCTGCCATGTACTACGAATCAGCGAGCAAAAGTCCTGAATGTTTTCCGCCGCACAGTTGTTTCTGTTTGAAACAGCGATGTATCAGGCCGGCTCCGGCTTGAGATCCAGCAGAATTCCGCCAGCCGGCAGGCGGTGCAACACGACCGGCAGCACGCCCGGCAGGCCCTCCACGATGCCTTCGGGATCATCAAGCCTGAACGAGGCGGTTAGGCGGAGCCTGCTGACGCGATCGTTGGCCAGCCGCAAGGGGTGCTGCAGATAGCGGTTGAGCTCTTCGACCACGGCCGCTAAGGGCGCATTGCGAAATACCAGCCGGCCGTTGATCCACGCCAGTTCGGCAGCAAGGTTGACGGCTTGCGGGCCGGGCTGGCGGCCATCGCCGTCAACGAGCGTGCCCTGCCCCGCGCTCAACAGGTTGCGGCTGCGATGCCACCAGGGTCCGCTGCGGACCTCCACCACGCCCTGTTGCACCGCCACGCGCACTTCCTGCGCGCCCCGCCGGACGTTGAATCGCGTGCAGGTGACCTGAACGGTTGCGGGACCGGCTTCCACGTAGAAGGGCCGAGCGGCATCGGGCCTGACGTCGAACAGCACCTCGCCGCGCGTGAGCGTCACGACCCGTCTGTCCTCGAAGAAGGCCACGGCGGCCTGGGTGTCCGTGTTCAGTTCAAGCACGCTTCCCTCGGCCAAGGACACGCTGCGCCGTTCGCCCTTGCGCGTGGACAAGTTGGCGGCGTATTCCGGCCGGCCGGGCCCGCCGCCGAAAGTGAGAGCGGCGGCGCCCGCAGCGCCCGCGCAAAGCAGCACGGCGCCGGCGCGCATCGCCCTGCGACGTCCGAGGTTTGGACGTTCGGGCAGTTCTCCCCCATACAGCCGGCGAATCGCGTCGTCAGGCAACGCCAGGACTGCGCGGCTCACCATCTGCTGCGCCTGAAACTCGGCCTCGTGTTCAGGCCGGGCGCGCCGCCACGCCAGCAGCTCGGCATGCTCGGCAGCGGTCAAGTCGCCAGCGTGCAGGCGCGCAGACCAGCGGATCGCCTCCGCGGCGACGGGACTATCGCCAATCATGGGGATTCAAGGCGGCCCGCACATGCTGGCACGCCTGCATCACGTAACGTTCGATGCTGTTGACCGACAACGCCAGCGTCACCGCGATCTCTCGGTGCGTCCAGCCTTCGATCCGGTTCAGCACATAGGCGCGACGGCAATTGAGCGGCAGCTGCACCAGCGCGGCTTCGACCGCCGCCATCAGTTGCCTCGCCCGGACGGTCGCTTCGGGGCTGGGCACGCAGGGCTGGTCCTGTTCGGGCAGATCCTGCCACGCGATGTGCGGATTGCGCGTATCCCGCCGCCACGCGTCGATGCGGCGATGCGCCGCCGCGCGGAACAGGAAGCGCCGGGCGTGTTCGACGGTCGTGACGTCGCTGCGCGAGAGCAATTGCTCGATGGCGTCGTGCGCCGCGTCCTCGGCATCGCTGCGATTGCCGAAGCGATGCGCGAACGCCTGCATGAACTCGCCATACAACGCGAGCCAGCCGGAAAGCTGGGAATGAGGCTGAGACATGTCGGACGCGGGATTGAGAGCAATCGGCAATTATTGCAAATCATTATCATTTCTTCAAACCTGATACGCGCACGGGCGTCACAGGCGCATCACCCACCATGCGGCTGACTATTGTCGCCGCGGGGCAATCGGCATACTCTGGACCGCCCCATTCGCGACAGGAAAAGACATGCTCAGGGAAGTTGACGAGGTCATCCTCTTTTTCGTCGTGCTCATCATTTTCCTGGGCGTCATCGAGGTCGGCTATCGCCTTGGCCGCCGCCTGCGCAAGCCGGCCGACGAGGCCGCCAAGACGCACATCACCGCACTGCAGACCGCGCTGCTCGGCCTGCTGGCCCTGCTGCTGGGGTTTACGTTCGCCATGTCGGTCACGCGGTTCGAGACGCGTAAGAACCTGGTGCTGGAAGAGGCCAACGCCATTGGCAACGCCTATTGGCGGTCGCAGCTCATTCCGGCCGAGCACCGGCCGGTGGTGGCAAAGATGCTGCACGAATACACGTCGGCATCGCTGGATTACCACCTGGCCGACCAGGATTCGCCGCGTTTTGCCGCCGCCAACGCCACTGCACGCCGCATCGAACGCCAGATCCGGGCGGCGGTGGCGGCGCGGGCCGAGAATCCCCCGTCCATTTCCACGATCATGTTCATCCAGGCCATCAACGAGATGGCGCAGATCAACGAGAAGCGGCGCGTGGCGCTGGAAAATCACGTGCCCGAGCCGGTGTACTACCTGCTGTTCATCGTGGCCGGCGGTTCAATGGGCTACATCGCGTACGGCACGGGCCTGTATGGACGGCGCCGGCCAATTTCCACCGGGATGTTTGCTGCGCTGATCGCCCTGGTGCTGACCTTCATCCTGGACATCGATCAGCCGGGCAGCGGCTTGATCCAGGTAGGCCAGGAAAGCATGGAGCGCATGCAGGCCACGCTTGCGCACGAAATGCAGCAGTAGGACCGCGGGCGCTCACGAAACGCGTTTTACGGAAACAGTTCCAGCACCTCGTCGCCCCGGTCGTCGAACGTGCCCGTCGACGTCCAGCCCAGGTGCCGGTAAAAGCCATATGAACGGACGGCGGGGTCGCTGGCGCATCCCAGGATCAGCCGCTGAAAGCCCAGCGCCTTCAGATCGCGCACGACCAGGTTCAACAGAGTCTTGCCCGCGCCATACCCCTCGAAGTCGGGCAGCAGCGCCAGCACCACGATTTCACCGGCCTGCGTGTCACCAAAACAGTACCCGGCGACCTTGCCGTCGACCGTTGCCACGTAGCCGGGCAGCGAGCCGTCCTGGACCGCCGCCGTCCATGATTCGAGCGTGACGCCGACCGCGGCGAGGTCCGCCGCGGAAAACGCGTTCTCGCGAGTCTTGCCGCGGATGTCGATACAGGCCGCGACGTCATCGCCGCGCGCGGGCCGGTAAATGAATTCCATGTTTCCTCAATCAAAAAAGCGCCGCAGGAACGGAGCGGTGACGCCCGCGTTGCCGCGGCTGACGGCTTCCGGCGTGCCGGCCGCGACAATGGCGCCGCCCTCTTCGCCGGCGCCGGGACCGACGTCCAGCATCCAGTCGCTGCCCGCGACGACGCGCAGGTCGTGTTCGACCACGACGACGGTATTGCCGGCATCAACGAGGCCATGCAACTGCGTCATCAACTTGTCCACATCCGCAGCGTGCAGGCCCGTGGTGGGTTCGTCCAGCACGTACAGGGTGTTGCCGCGCTGGCTGCGCTGCAGTTCGGTGGCCAGCTTGATGCGCTGGGCTTCGCCGCCGGACAGTTCGGTCGCGGGCTGGCCCAGGCGCAGATAGCCCAGGCCGATCTCGGCCAGCAGCGTCAACGGGCGCGCCACCACGGCCTCGTCATTGAAGAACTCGCGCGCTTCGTCCACCGTCATGTCCAGCACCTGGGCGATGTTGCGGCCGTTCCATTCGACTTCGAGCGTCTTGGCGTTGTAGCGGCTGCCGTGGCACGTGGGGCATGGCGCGTACACGCTGGGCATGAACAGCAGTTCGACGTGGACGAAGCCTTCGCCCTCGCAGGTCTCGCAGCGCCCTTGCGCGACGTTGAAGGAGAAGCGGCCGGCGCTGTAGCGTCGGGAGCGCGCGGCCTTGGTGTCGGCAAACAGCTTGCGCACGTGATCGAACAGCCCGGTGTACGTGGCCAGATTGGATCGCGGCGTGCGGCCAATGGGCTTCTGGTCCACGTTGACCAGCCGCTTGATGGCCCGGGCGCCCGCATGCAGCCGGCCCGTGGTGCGCGGCAGGTTGCCGGGCTGCGGCAGGTCGCTGTCGGGTTCCTCGGCCGGCAGTTCCTGGCCCAGGTGTTCGCCCACCAGTTCGACCAGCGCCTGGCTGACCAGGCTGGATTTGCCCGATCCGGAGACGCCCGTGACCGCCGTGAACGCCCCCAGCGGAAATCGCGCGTCGACGCCATGCAGGTTATTGCGATGAATACCGCGCAGCTCCAGCCACCCGGCGGGTTCGCGCGGGGTGCGCCGGCTGGCGGGGCGCGTGTCGAAGAGGTACTTGGCGGTGATGGAATCCTTTACCTTGCGCAAACCGTCAGGCGGGCCGCTGTACAGCACCTGACCGCCGTGCTGGCCGGCGCCCGGTCCCACGTCGACCAGCCAGTCGGCGCGGCGCAGCGTGTCCAGGTCGTGCTCCACGACAAAGAGCGTGTTGCCGCCCGCTTTCAGCTGATCCAGCGCGCGATGCAGCGCCTGGCCGTCCGCGGGGTGCAGGCCGGCCGACGGTTCGTCCAGCACATACACCACACCGAACAGGTTGGAG
>DMTA01000128.1:17797-18019 GCA_003454835.1 Achromobacter sp.
TGGCCAGCCGCAGGCGCTGCAACTCGCCGGGCGACAGCGTGGGCGTGGACCGGTCCATCGCCAGATAGCCCAGACCCAGCGCCTGCAGCGTGCCGATGCGCTCGACCAGATCATGCGCAATGCGCTGCGCGGCGATGCGTTTCTCGGGCGACAGGTCCGGCGTGCGCCGCACGTCGCTGCTGCCGGCATGCGACAGCCCGCCGGCAGCCACACGTTTGGCGT
>DMTA01000127.1:0-270 GCA_003454835.1 Achromobacter sp.
GGCCTGCCTGACGGCGTTGTGACAGCGGACATGGCCGTGGCCGCGGCGAACGCGTTCTGGCCGGCGGGCACGGCCCGGTATGCGGCGCTGATCGATGAGGACCGCTGGACGCATTCGCGCGGGCTGGACCGCCATCGTCCACTGCACAAGGTGAGCATGGAAGGAGACGCGGCGGGCACGCTGTATGTATCTTCGGCAACGGGCGAAGTCGTGCTGGACGCGCCGATCGCGCAGCAACGGTGGAACTATGTCGGCGCGTGGCTGCACTGG
>DMTA01000127.1:284-2848 GCA_003454835.1 Achromobacter sp.
CGTGCTGTCCGCGCTGTGCACGGTGGCGGCCATCAGCGGCATCGTGGTGGGTGTATGGCGTTGGCGTTTCCGTGGCAGCTACCGCTCGGGTGCGAAGACGCCCTACGTGGAGCCATGGATGCGCTGGCACCACCTGGTTGGCCTGATGGCGTGCGCCTTCGTGTTCACGTGGATCTTCAGCGGGCTGATGTCGATGAATCCGGGCGGGCTGTTCGCCGGCTCCAATCCCGGCCCTGACCGGCAAGCCATGGCGGGCGCGCAACTCGCCGCGGCGATTGCGGATCCGCAGCCGGTGCTGCAGGCGCTACACGCCGCGGGCTTTGAACCGGTTCAGCTCGAATGGCGGCGGATGGCAGGCCAGCCGTACGTGGTGGCGCGCGACGCGACGGCCGGTAGCCGCATCGTTCACCGGGTGGATGACGCATTGTTGGTGCAGTCGGCGTGGCAACCGGAAGTCGTCCTTGACGCCGCGCGCGCGCTGTTTCCCGGCGCGACTGTCCATGCGGCGCTGCTCGATCACTACGATGCCTACTACTACGCGCGCCATGCCGAAGCGATGAACGGCGGCGCGCCGCGTGGCTTGCCAGTTCTGCAGCTGGATTTCGACACCCCGGCTGGCGACCGCGTCTACGTTGACCTGCGCACGGGCGAGGTAGCGCTGAGCCTGTCCCGCGCGCAGCGGGTCGGTCGCTGGCTCTTCTACTTCTTGCATAGCTGGGACACGCCGGCGCTGCTCAATGCCGGTGTGGGCCGGGACCTGGCGCTTATCCTGCTGAGCCTGGGAGGCCTGGCCGTGTCCGCTACAGGCATCGTGCTGGGCATGCGGCGGCTGGGCTGGTCGCGCGGCACGCCGGTAGAATCGCGCCATCCCCGATCACAAGGCACGAGATGACGCTCACTCCCGAACCCTATGCCCCCCGTCGCATCGCCCCGCTCGGCGTGTGGCGCGAGGCCGGCCATTCGATCAAGGCTTACGGCATTCATCGGGATGCGGAGCTGGCGGGTCCGATCCTGACGGACGCGGTCGTAGCATCGGTACGTGCCGCCGTGCGCGACGTGCTGAGCGTACACCGCGGTGACCCTCGCGGCCATGGCCTGGGCTACTGCATCGCGCACGTGGGCGATGAAGCCGTCTGGCTGCTGGTGGACTGGTGGATCTCCGGCGGCATCGTGTGCCAGCGCATGCTGTCCGCGCCGCTGGCGCAACCGGACATGTTCACGCCAGTCACCGCACCAGCGCTGGCGTGCGTGTGGGAACTGGCAGTGATCGCGCATGAACGCGATGCCTGGGTGCGGCACATGCTTACCGAACAGCCAGATGCCGGCGCGTACCTGCAAGCGGTGCTGCCCGCCGGGCGGTATTGACGCAGCTATTGCGTCAGTCCGAGTGCGGTTGCGGCGGCGTGTCCATTGACGCGTCGACCTCGGAGACCGTCTCGCCCGGATAAGCGACGCGCGCAGCCGCGGCCGCGTCGTCACGCGTCGGATACGAGCCGGGATCCTCCTGGACGCCCAGCAAGGCGATGCCGCGAAAGCCCCAGTGGCCGTCCGCGCGTTGAAAGACCTCAACGATCATTTTTCTTCCTCGTCGCGGTCCGGCGCGGGACGCGTATCGTTGCTGCCAGGCAGCGTGCCGCTTCGCGCCTCGGCTTCTTCCTGCGCCACGGCTTTATCGAAGCCCGGCTGGTCATGGCTGCGCGCGCGCGGCGGGTGGTCAACGTCGGGCACGCGTTCGGTCGTCGTGGCATGACCGGACGGGCGCAACGCGCCTTTGTTGACGTCTGGCTGGCCAGGAATGGAGTCTCGGGCGTTGTCGGATTTCGATTGCGTCATGGAAAAGCTCCGGTGCATCTAGGTGATTGGCAGGCGAGCAAGTGCCGTTCCTGCACGCGGCGCCTTCTGACGGGGGCACGAGGTTCACGGCTCCTCGTTCAATGTGCGCAGGAACGCGGCGATGTCCTTTGCGTCCTGTTCGCTGACGCCCAGGTCAGGCATAGCCGTGCCCGGTTTGACGGCAGGCGGATTGCGCAGCCATCGCTCCATGTTGGCGGGCGTATTGGGCAAGACGCCCGCGATGTACGGCCGCTCGCCCATCTGATCCAGCGCCGGGCCCACGTAGTTCCACGCGCCAGGCACGCCCGGGATCGCATGGCACGTCACGCAAAGATATTGCTGCAGCGCATCGCGCCCTGCCCGCGCGTCCCCCACACGGGCCGCCGGCTGGGTCTTCTCCTGCGGCTTTTCCGGCGGTTGTCCATGATCGCCACGCCGATAATCCTCGACCGACAGGCCCGGCAACACACGCAGAAACGCCACCACGTCCCAGATCTCGTCGTCGGTCAGCCGATACTGCCACGCCGGCATGCCGGTCATCTTGATGCCCTGTCGCGTGACCCAGAAGATTTCGGCCGCTGTGCGCGTGCGTGCGGCGGCCACGAGCGCGGCGGGTGCCGGGTTCAGCCCCAGCGCGTAGGGCTGCGGCGCCACCCCCGGCCCGCCGTGGCACTGGGCGCAGTGGGCGCGGTACAGACGCGACCCATTCTGAATGCGTTCGGCGGTTTCCA
>DMTA01000552.1 GCA_003454835.1 Achromobacter sp.
CCGCCGCCGACGAACTGGACCGTCTGCTGCCGGTCGTGGAAGCGCTGCGCGACTGCGGCGTGCCGCTCTCCATCGATACCTTCAAGCCCGAGGTCATGCGCGCCACGCTGGACGCCGGCGCGGACATGATCAACGACATCTACGGCTTCAGGCAGCCAGGCGCAATCGAGGCCGTCTCGCAATCGCGCTGCGGCCTGTGCGTCATGCACATGAAAGGCGAGCCTCGCACCATGCAGGCCGCGCCGCCCGAGTACACCGACTTGATCGGTGAAATTAGCCTGTTTCTGGGGGCTCGCGCACAAAAGCTGCGTGCGGCCTGGATAGATCCTCGCCGCATCGTGCTGGACCCGGGTTTCGGGTTCGGCAAGACGGCCGACCAGAACTTTCAACTGCTGCGCCGGCTGTCCAGCCTGCGCAGTACCGGTTATCCATTGCTGATCGGTCTGTCGCGCAAAAACATGATCGGCCAGGCCACCGGCCGGCCGGTTGGCGACCGGCTGCCCGGCAGCATTGCCGCCGCGCTTGCCTGCGTCGCGCGTGGCGCNNTGGCGCTTCCATCGTGCGCGTGCACGATGTTGCGGCCACGGTGGATGCGCTTAAGGTATGGCAGGCGGCTGAACAAGGAGCAATCAGTTCATGATTCGACGCAAATATTTTGGTACCGATGGTGTACGCGGTGAAGTGGGCGGTCCGGTGATCAACGCCGAATTCGCGTTGCGCCTGGGGTACGCGGCTGGCCGCGTGCTGGCGCGCGAGGCAGCCGTGCGTGGCGGCAGCCGCCCGCAGGTTGTCATTGGCAAGGACACCCGGATATCCGGCTACATGCTGGAATCCGCGCTGGAAGCAGGCCTGTCGGCCGCCGGCATCGACGTGCTGTTGGCCGGTCCGATCCCCACGCCCGCGGTTGCCTACCTGACCCGCGCCCTGCGTCTGGTCGCCGGCATCGTCATCAGCGCGTCGCACAATCCCTACCAGGACAACGGCATCAAGTTCTTCTCGGCCCAGGGCATGAAGCTGCCCGACGACATCGAGGCCGATATCGAGGCCGCGCTGGACGAACCCCTGGGCTGCGTCGGATCCGAAGGGCTGGGTCGCGCGCGCCGCATGGGCGACGCCCAGGGCCGTTACATCGAGTTCTGCAAGAGCACGTTCCCCAACGATCTGGACCTGAATGGCATGACGATCGTGGTCGACGCCGCGCACGGCGCCGCCTACAACATCGCCCCACACGTCTTCCGTGAGCTGGGCGCCGAGGTGCACGCGATCGGCGTGAACCCCGACGGCTTCAACATCAACAAGGGCGTGGGCGCGCTGCACCCGGAGCTGCTGGCCAAGGAAGTCAAGGCTCGCGGCGCCCAGCTTGGCATTGCGCTGGACGGCGACGCCGACCGCCTGCAGATGGTGGACGGCGAGGGCCGCATCTACAACGGCGACGAGCTCATGTACGCCATCGTCCGCGAACGCATGCAGCGCGGCAAGGTCGAGGGCGTGGTAGGCACGTTGATGACCAACTTTGGCTTCGAGCGGGAAATGAAGCGCCTTGGCGTGGGCTTTGACCGCGCCAACGTGGGCGACCGCTACGTGCTGGAACAGATGCAATCGCGCGGTTGGCTGTACGGCGGCGAAAGCTCCGGCCACCTGCTGTGCCTGGATTGCCACTCCACCGGCGACGGCATCGTCGCCGCACTGCAGGTCCTGACGGCTCTGCGTCGTAATTCCACCGCGCTTGGCGACTGGGTCAGGGATCTGCGAATGTATCCGCAGAAGATGATCAACGTTCCGCTGACGCCCGGCCTTGACTGGAAAACGCACGCCGGTCTGACGGCGGCCCGACAAGCGGTCGAGGCTGAGCTGGACGGCCGGGGCCGTATCCTGATCCGCGCTTCGGGGACGGAACCCAAACTGCGCCTGATGGTCGAGGCCGAAGATGAGGCGTTGGCGACCAATTCTGCAGAGAAGCTTGCGGCAAGCCTGGGGTAAACCCTGACTTTCGATTTAATATGTGGGCCACGCGTCGAAATCGTCGCGTGGCCTTTTGTTTGTTTGCGTTTTCGATGCCGGTTTAAGCGTCATAGTCACGTAACATATTGGTCAAGTCATTGACATACAGGGCGTCCACACTGGCTGGACTCTCTAGGAGCTTCGCGCAATGCTGGAATTAGCACGCATCAATCCGAGCCGCAGTACCGCAGAACCCTGGACGGGCTCTGCCCCGAAAGTCCTGGCTGTCGGCCTCGCGCGTACCGCCGAAGAAATAGAGCAGATTCAGCGCCTGCGCTATGACGTCTTCACCGAAGACATGGGTGTCGTCTTCCCGGACGCGCAAGATGGCATCGAGCAAGACCGGTTCGATCCGTTCTGTGAGCACCTGATGGTCCGCGAACTCGACACGGACCGCGTCGTCGGCACGTATCGGATCCTGACCCCCGAAAAAGCGCGCGAAGCCGGCGGCTACTATTCGCAGTCGGAATTCGACCTGTCTGGCCTGGGCGCCATCCGCGACGAAGTCGTCGAAGTCGGCCGCTCCTGCACCCACGCCGATTACCGCGGCGGCGCGGTCATCATGCTGCTGTGGTCGGGTTTGGCGGAGTACCTGCGGCGCGGCGGTTACGAATACGTGCTCGGGTGCGCCAGCGTTAGCCTGCGCGACGACGGCGTCACCGCAGCCGAAGTCTGGCGCACGATTGCCAAGCACATGCCCCAGGGCAACGAGCCGCGTGTCACGCCGCTGCACCGCTACCCGGTCGAAAAGCTCAACAGCACCTTGCCGGCGCGCGTTCCACCGCTGATCAAGGGCTATCTGAAGCTGGGCGCCAAGGTATGCGGCGAACCGGCATGGGATCCGGATTTCAACGCCGCCGACTTCCCGGTCCTCTTGAAGATGGAGCGCATGGACGAGCGCTACCGTCGCCACTTCGGCCTGGATCAGCCGGCCATCATCGCTACCCAGCGCTAGACGCCATTCATCATGCGCCGCCTGTTCCGCCGAATGACCATCAGACTGATTCGGCGGGCCACCCGGCCGCTGCGCATGGAGCTCAGACGGCTCGATCGCGAAACCGATCTGTCACCTTTCTGATACGCCGGGGCGGCTGTGCCGCCCCAAGCGCCGTCTTCAGAACTCCAGCAGTTCGAACGAAAACCCGACCTTGTTCCACTCGGCCTCTTCCGCGCGCAGCGTGAAGTCGCTGAGCGGGTGTTCGGCCAGCCATTCGCGGTTGACCCGCACCACGATGGAATTGTCTCGGACCGACGCGGTGAGGGGCAGGGGTTCGATCTCGCCGCGGCGGCGGAACAGCAACACCGCCAGACGCAGCGCCAGGATGGCCTTCCATTGCGGGCGCGTGCGCACCAGCGGTTCCACCTTGGCCAGCTTGCCCTGGTGTCCCAGCGCCAGCAAGGCCAGCAGTTGCTGGTCGGCGCGTGAAAAGCCCGGCATGTCGGCGTTTTCCAGCACGTAGGCGGTGTGCTTGTGATACGCGTTGTGGGCAATGGACAGGCCCACTTCGTGCAGATCGGCCGCCCAGCCCAGTGCCGGGCGCAGTTCGGCGCGTTCCTGGCCTTCGGGGAACATGGCGTCGAACAGGCTCAGGGCGGCGTGGCGAACGCGGCGCGCTTGGTTCACGTCCACGTGATAGCGCTTGACGAACTGGCGTACCGATTCATCGCGCTTGTCGTGCTCGTCGTCACGGCCCAGCAGGTCGTACAACACGCCCAGGCGCAGTGCGCCGTCGCCGGTGTGCATGACATCGATGCCCAGCTCGTCGAACAGCGCGCTCATGATGGCCAGCCCGCCGGGCAGCACGTCGGCGCGTTCGACCTTGATGCCGGGAAGCTCGGACGGAATGACGCGGCCCGAGCGGATGAGACGGTCCTTCAGCTTGGTCAGGCCCGAGCGCGTGATGCCGCGGTCGGAATAGCCGCCTTCGGTCAGGATCGCGAAGAGCGCCTTGGCGGTGCCGGAGGAGCCATAGGCCTCCTTCCAGCCCATCTTGCGGTACTGCTTGGCGATGACTTCGATTTCGCGGCGCGCGGCCAGTTCGGCCTGCTTCATCTGGTGCGCATCGACCACGCCGTCCGAGAAGAACTGGCGGCTGTAGCTGACGCAGCCCATGTACAACGAGGACATCAGGCCCGGTTCGTGACCCTTGCCGATGATGACTTCGGTGGAGCCGCCGCCGATGTCGATGATCAGGCGCTTGTTGGGCGAGGGGGGCAGGGTGTGGGCCACGCCGGTGAAGATCAGGCGGGCTTCTTCGCGGCCGGCGATGACTTCAATGGGAAAGCCCAATGCGGCTTCGGCCCGGGGCAGGAAATCTTTGGTGTTGCGGGCGACGCGGAACGTATTGGTGGCAACCGCACGGACCCGGTTCGGGTGGAAACTGCGCAGGCGTTCGCCGAAGCGTTCCAGGACGGCAATGGCGCGGTCGATGGCGGCGTCGCCAAGCCGTTTTTCGGCGTCCAGACCGGCGGCGAGCCGGACGGTTTCCTTGAGGCGGTCGATCTGGTAGATCTGGGGCGTACCGTCCTGCTGAACGATGCGTCCGATGGAAAGGCGAAAGCTGTTGGACCCGAGGTCCACCGCGGCCAGAAGTTGATCCATGCGGCTCGTAATATTGGCTGTGAGGTGGACCGATTATAAGGACCCCATGTGACAACGCCGCCGGATACGGGTTTTTGCTTACGGAACAGAGGCTTGGAAGCCATTGTCCGGTGCGCCATATGTCCCGCATTTGACGTACCCTTAGCGATTGGGCGCTGTCATAGAACCGTCACCTGTTTGCAGTAAAACTTCACGCTCTCTTTTCGTATGGAATCCGGTATGCCCACACGTCCGCCAGGCGAGCCTCTGCTCATGAATCGCGAATTGTCGCTGCTCAAGTTCAATGAACGCGTGCTGGCGATGGCGGAAAACCCCAAGACGCCGCTGCTGGAAAGGCTGCGCTACGTGTGTATCGTCAGTTCCAACCTGGACGAGTTTTTCGAGATCCGGATCTCCAGCCTGAAAGAGCAGCAACGCCAGTCGCCCAATCTGGTCGGCCCTGACGGCATGACGCCCGACGAGGCATTCGAATGCGTCCAGCAGGCGGT
This sequence comes from Achromobacter sp., assembly GCA_003454835.1. GTDB lineage: Bacteria > Pseudomonadota > Gammaproteobacteria > Burkholderiales > Burkholderiaceae_B > Achromobacter. The sequence continues at coordinate 5,092 of DMTA01000552.1, forward strand.
GCACGAACTGGTGAACCGCCAATACAACCTGCTCAACGATCAGATCCTGCCCGCCATGCACAAGGAGGGCATCGCGCTGCATCACGCCTCCGAATGGAATCCGGAGCAGCAGGAATGGGCGCGCGACGTGTTCCACCGCGACGTGATGCCGCTGTTGACCCCCATTGGGCTGGACCCGGCGCATCCGTTTCCGCGCGTCTACAACAAGAGCCTGAATTTCATCGTGTCGCTGGCCGGCGCCGACGCATTCGGCCGTCAGGCGTCCATCGCCATCGTCCAGGCGCCCCGCGCCCTGCCGCGCCTGATCAAGATGCCGCAGGAGCTCTCGGGGCAACCCGAGGGCTACATCCTCCTGACCTCCCTCCTGCGCGCCTTCGTGGGCGAGCTGTTCCCGGGCCTGGAGATGCTGGGCTGCTACCAGTGGCGTGTCACGCGCAACAGCGATCTCTTCGTGGACGAGGAAGAAGTCACCAACCTGCGCCATGCACTGCAGGGCGAACTGTCGCAGCGCAACTTCGGCGCCGCCGTCCGGCTTGAGATCGACAAGCTGACGCCCGTCGAACTGGAAACCTTCCTGCAGCGCGAGTTTTCGCTCAAGGCCGACGACACCTATCGCGTGCCCGGCCCGGTGAACCTGTCGCGGCTCATGCAGCTGTGCAATTCCGCGGCGCGCCCGGACCTGTTGTTTCCCGATTACCGCGCGCCCGTGCCCGCGCCGTTTGACCGCGTCGGCGACAAGCCCGCGGAACTCTTCGAGGCGGTGGCCGAGTGCGACCGCCTGCTGCACCATCCGTATCAGTCGTTCCAGCCTGTCATCGACTTCCTGACCGCCGCCGCGCTGGATCCGGACGTGATGGCCATCAAGCAGACCATCTACCGCACCGGCGAGGACTCCGAGCTGATGAAGATCCTGCTGGCGGCCGCGCGCGCCGGCAAGGAAGTGACGGTGGTGGTGGAGCTGATGGCGCGGTTTGACGAGCAGACCAACATCAACTGGGCCTCCAAGCTGGAAGAGGTGGGGGCGCACGTCGTCTACGGCGTGGTCGCGCATAAAACGCACGCCAAGATGGCGGTGGTGCTGCGCCGTGAAAAGGGCCGTCTGCGCCGCTATGCCCACTTGGGTACCGGCAATTACCACCCGCGCACGGCGCGCCTGTACACCGATTTTGGGCTGCTGACGGCGGACCCGAAGCTGTGCGAGGACATGGACAAGGTGTTCGCGCAGCTGACAGGGCTGGGCGCCCGCCGCGCGCTCAAGTCGCTGATGCAGTCGCCGTTCACCCTGCACGAGGGCATGGTGTCGCTGATCCGCGCCGAGGCGCGCGCCGCCAAGGCGGGCAAGCGGTCGCGCATCATGGCCAAGATGAATTCGCTCCTGGAAGAACAGATCATCGCCGAGCTTTACAAGGCCAGCCAGGCGGGCGTGAAGATCGACCTGATCGTGCGGGGCGTCTGCGCCTTGCGCGCCGGCGTGCCGGGGCTGTCAGAAAACATCCGGGTGCGCTCCATCGTGGGCCGCTTCCTGGAGCATTCCCGCGTCTTCTATTTCTACGCCGACGGCGAAGAGACGGTGTACCTGTCGTCCGCCGACTGGATGGACCGCAACTTCTTCCGCCGCGTCGAGATCGCGTTCCCGATCTATGACAAGACGCTCAAGAAGCGCGTCATCGACGAAGCCTTCACGTACGCGCTGCGCGACAACCAGCTTGCCTGGCAGCAGCAGCCCAGCGGCGACTACGCGCGCGTCAAGAGCCGCCGCGAGCCCTACAACCTGCACCAGTTCCTGATGCAGAAGCTGGGCGTCTGAACGACCAAGGCCGAAATAGGGTTTGTCCCTTTAATCTTGTCTTAGCCTCACGGCCGCCCGGCAACTGCCCGGCGGCCGTGGTTTTTATGCCGTATCGAACGTCAGCATGAACAGTTTGTGACTGTCATGGTCTTGTCACGTTGGGTACCTAAGATGCGAGGGTCGCTGAAAGACAGGCAGCTAAAAAGCCTGCCAAGACTCCTTTAACGAGCACAGAAGGAACCCAGATGTTCAAACGTGTCTTCAAGCAAGTTTCCGTGGGCGTCGCGCTGAGCGCCGCCGTTTTTGCCGTCCAGGCCGCCAACGTCACCGGCGCCGGCGCGTCGTTCCCGTACCCGATCTACGCCAAGTGGGCGTCCGACTACAAGGCTGCGACCAACAACGCGGTCAACTACCAGTCCATCGGTTCGGGCGGCGGCCAACAGCAGATCATTGCAAAGACGGTCGACTTCGGCGCCTCGGATGACCCGATGAAGGCTGCCGACCTGGAAAAGCACGGCCTGCTGCAATTCCCGGCCGTGATCGGCGGCACCGTGGCCGTCGTGAACGTCGACGGCGTCGAGCCGGGCAAGCTGAAGCTGTCGGGCAAGGTCCTGGCCGACATCTTCCTGGGCAAGATCAAGAAGTGGGACGACGCTGCGCTGAAGGCGCTGAACCCCGACGTCAAGCTGCCCTCGGCCGACATCATCGTCGTGCACCGTTCGGACGGCTCGGGCACCACCTTCGGCTGGACGAACTACCTGTCCAAGGTGTCGCCGGAGTGGAAGTCGCAAGTCGGTGAAGGCAAGGCCGTCAAGTGGCCCACCGGTCAAGGCGGCAAGGGCAACGAAGGCGTCGCCGCCTACGTCGGCCAGCTGAAGAACTCGATCGGCTACGTCGAATACGCCTACGCCAAGCAGAACAAGCTGGCCTGGACGCAACTGCAGAACAAGGACGGCAAGTTCGTCCAGCCCGAGCAAAAGGCTTTCGCTGCCGCGGCCGCCAACGCCGACTGGAAGAGCGCGCCGGGCATGGGCGTGGTCCTGACCGACGAGCCGGGCGCCGATTCGTGGCCCGTCACCGCCGCTACCTTCATCCTGATCCACAAGTCGCAAGACAAGCCGGTTCAGGGCAAGGCTGTGCTGGACTTCTTCGACTGGGCCTTCAAGAACGGCGCCAAGTCGGCTGAAGCCATGGACTACGTGCCGCTGCCGGAAGCCGTGACCAAGGAAATCCGCGCCGCCTGGGGCGAAGTGAAGTCCGCTGACGGCCAGGCTGTCTGGAAGTAAATCAGTACCGAGCGGCCCCGACGCCTGATGGCGGGCGGGGCCGCCGCTTGTAAATCGACCTCTCTGCTGTTCCCCCAGGTTTCCTAAGGAAAGTCCATCCATGAGCGCGGTAATGGATAATAGTGTGCCGCTTCCGCCCAGCGTGGCGGATTCCGTGACTACCGGCACGCCTTCGCCTATGAAGCAAACAAAAAACGCGCTGATGGATGCGCTGTTCAAGAATCTGACCCGCCTGTTCGCCTTCCTGGTGTTCATTCTTCTAGCGGCGATTCTCATCTCCCTCATCTACGGCAGCCGCGAATCGCTGGCCAAATATGGCCTGTCGTTCCTGTGGCTCAATGACTGGGACCCGGTCAACTCCAATTACGGCGCCGTCGTGCCGATCATCGGCACGTTGCTGACGTCCGCGATCGCGCTGATCATCGCCGTGCCGGTGTCCTTCGGCATCGCCATCTTCCTGACCGAACTCTCCCCGACCTGGCTGCGCCGCCCGCTGGGCACCGCCATCGAAATGCTGGCGGCCATCCCGTCCATCATCTACGGCATGTGGGGCCTGTTCGTCTTCGTGCCGGTGTTCCAGCAGTACGTGCAGCCCTTCATGATCGCCACGCTGGGCAGCGTGCCCATCATCGGCGGCCTGTTCGCGGGCCCCCCGTTCGGCATCGGCATCTTCACCGCCGGCCTGATCCTCTCGATCATGATCATCCCGTTCATCGCCGCGGTGATGCGCGACGTGTTCGAACTGGTCCCCGCGATGCTCAAGGAATCGGCCTACGGCCTGGGCAGCACGACCTGGGAAGTGATGTGGCGCGTGGTGCTGCCCTTCACCAAGTCGGGCGTCATCGGCGGCATCATGCTCGGCCTGGGCCGCGCCCTGGGCGAGACCATGGCCGTGACCTTCGTTATCGGCAACGCCTTCAAGTGGTCCGGTTCGCTGTTCTCGCCCGGCAACTCCATCGCCTCGGCGCTCGCCAACGAATTCAATGAGGCGGGCGGCATCCAGAAGGCGGCGCTGCTGGAACTGGGCCTGATCCTGTTCCTCATCACGACCATCGTGCTGGCCCTGGCCAAGACGCTGCTGGTCCGCCTGTCTGCCGGCGAAGGCAAGAAGACCTGACGCCCGGAGCACAAGGAAAAATCATGGCTGAATCCGTACTCAACATGCAGAACGGCATCTATCGCCGGCGCCGCGTGGTCAATCGCATCATGCTCGCCGTGTCGATGACGACGCTGGTCTTCGGACTGTTCTGGCTGTTCTGGATCATTCTCACGCTGCTGATGAAGGGCGCGCCCGCGCTGTCGTACACGCTCTTCACCGAAATCACGCCGCCGCCGGGCCAGGCGGGCGGCTTGCTCAATGCCATTCTCGGCAGCGTGATGATGGCGGGCGTCGGCACGCTGATCGGCACGCCGGTCGGCATCCTGGCCGGCACCTACCTGGCTGAATACGGCCAGCGCGGCTGGCTGGCGCCGGCCACGCGCTTCCTGAACGACGTGCTGCTGTCGGCCCCGTCCATCATCATCGGCCTGTTCATTTATGCCGTGTATGTGGCGCAGGTCGGGCATTACTCGGGTTGGGCCGGCGCTATCGCGCTGTCCATCCTGGTGATCCCGGTCGTGGTCCGCACCACCGACAACATGCTGCTGCTGGTGCCCAACAGCCTGCGCGAGGCGACCGCCGCGCTGGGCTGCCCGAAGTGGCGCATGATCACGCTGGTCTGCTATCGCGCCGCCAAGTCCGGCATCATCACCGGCGTGCTGCTCGCCATCGCCCGTATCTCCGGCGAAACCGCGCCGCTGCTGTTCACCGCGCTGTCGAATCAGTTCATGTCGCTGAACATGAACGGCCCGATGGCCAACCTGCCGGTCGTCATCTACCAATACGCCGCCAGCCCCTTCAAGGACTGGAACAACCTGGCCTGGGCCGGCGCCACGCTGATCACGCTGCTGGTGTTGGGCATCAACATCATCGCCCGCAACCTGTTCCGCAAATAAAGATCGCTTTGCCGGCGCGCCGGACGCGCCGACAGCCAAGGGAAACCCAATGGAAAACACCGCTACCGCAGTCAAGAACAAGCTCGAGGTCAAGAACCTGAACTTCTACTACGGCAAGTTCCACGCGATTCGCAATGTGAACATGTCGATCCAGGAGAAGAAGGTCACCGCCTTCATCGGCCCGTCGGGCTGCGGCAAGTCCACGCTGCTGCGCACGTTCAACCGCATGTTCGAGCTGTACCCCGGCCAGCGCGCCGAGGGCGAAATCCTGCTGGACGGCGACAACCTGCTCACGGCCAAGACCGACATCTCGCTGATCCGCGCCAAGATCGGCATGGTCTTCCAGAAGCCCACGCCGTTCCCCATGAGCATCTACGACAACATCGCCTTCGGCGTGCGTCTGTTCGAACGCCTGTCGAAAGGCGAGATGGACGAGCGCGTGGAATGGGCGCTGAGCAAGGCCGCGCTGTGGAACGAAGTGAAGGACAAGCTGCACCAGAGCGGCAACAGCCTGTCCGGCGGCCAGCAACAGCGTCTGTGCATCGCGCGCGGCGTGGCGATCAAGCCCGAAGTGCTGCTGCTGGATGAGCCGTGCTCCGCGCTGGATCCCATCTCCACCGCCAAGATCGAAGAGCTGATCGCTGAACTGAAGAACGACTACACCGTCGTGATCGTGACGCACAACATGCAGCAGGCCGCGCGTTGCTCGGATTACACGGCTTATATGTATCTGGGCGAGCTCATGGAATTTGGGCAGACTGACCAGATCTTCGTTAAGCCGTCGCGCAAGGAAACCGAAGACTACATCACGGGCCGATTCGGCTGAACGCGATTCGTCATGCGGTGCCGGAAGCGGCGCGCCTGAGGCGCGCCGTTTTTCATTTCGGCGGCGCTGGAGGCTTCATTGCCGCCAACGGCTCGGGCTGCCGGCTGTTTTGTTTGCTGACCGGGGTCGGTGGTCCGTTCAAGTAGCGGATTTTGTTACGCGAGCGGGGGGCTCCACGGCCGTTGAGAGCTGCTTTCTGGTATAGTTGCCACCCTTCGGGGCGTAGCGCAGCCTGGTAGCGCATCTGCTTTGGGAGCAGAGGGTCGTGAGTTCGAATCCCACCGCCCCGACCAATATCCATGCGGGTCTCCGGATTTCCGCAGTGCAAGAAAAGGCGTCAGGTGGACCAAAAAGTGGACTACCTGCAAAAAGGCCCCAAACTCATCGAGTATTGGGGCCTTTCTATTGGTCCGTCCGAGTCGCGATCAGGCTTCGGGCGTCTGAGCGCAGGCGTGTACGCGCGCGCTTCGTCCCTTCATCCTACTGACGCGGAATTTTCGCTTCTTCAATCAGCTTTTGCCATTGCGCATCGCTGCTCGCCACGAACTGCCCAAACGCGGCCGGCGAGGTGGGCGGGCTGACCTTCACGCCCAATTCCTTGAACCGTGCCTGGATTTCCGGCTTGGCCATGACGCGGCTGAACGCGGCGTTCAATGTCTGGACGATGGGTTCCGGCGTATTCGATGGCGCGAAAATTCCGGTCCAGAAGTAATAGTCCATCCCTTTGAGCTCCGGGGTTTCACCCGCCGACGCCAAGTCCGGGTTGCCGATGTCGCGGTCGTGGCTCATGACGCCCACGCCCGTCACACGCCCGCTTTTGATCAGTTCAAGCAGGGCCGGCAACCCAGACACCGCGATATCCACATTCCCGCCGATGACATCGGTCGCGATTTTCGAGGCGCTCGCATAGGGAATGAAGGTAATGTCCGTACCCGTGGTGAGCTTGAAGCTCTCCATTGCGATAGCGGGCAGCGAGCCGACGCCCGTGGCGCCGTAGGTCAGCTTGCCCGGGTTTGCCTTGGCGCGAGCAATCAGGTCGCCGAACGATTTCACGCCGAGGTTCGGGTTCGCCACCACGCCAACGCCGCTCGTGCCCAGCGGTGCGACAGCGGCCAGGTCGCGGTAGGTGTATTTGGCCGACGATTGCAGGATGGGCGCGATCACGACATCGGACACGATTCCCATCAGCACCGTGTACCCGTCGGGCTTGGCGTTGACGGCGCGCGTGACGCCGATGATGCCTCCGGCTCCCGCGACATTTTCGATGACGACGGTCTGGCCCAGCTCGCGGCCCAGCTCGGGGGCGATGATGCGAGCGAACGTGTCGACCGAGCCTGCCGGCGCGTATCCCACGATTAGCTTGATGGGATGGGCGGGGTAGGCCTGCGCATGCGCCGCGCTCGTTCCTCCCAACACAAGGGCTCCCAGCAGCGCCGCGCTGGAAAGGGTTCGAATGTTCATGGTTGTCTCCTGTTGTTTTCGTTCGTGTTTCTTCAGCTTTGCAGCCACTTCAGGACGCGTTGGAACACCTCGTCGCTATTGCGGTCCATCATCGGCAGATGCGAATTGCCGGCAACACCGCTGGCGGGCAGGTCCAGCACCGTTATGTCGGCGCACCCCCGAATGGAATCCATATAACGTTCGGCTTGTTGGCGGTAGCCGACCCAATGCGAGCCCGATGCTTCGATGAAGTCGCCCCACACAACAAGATGCGGCGGTAGCGCTTCAATCGGCGCCGCTTGCGGCATACCGCCAGGTTCCACGCCCACCACCCGGCGCACCAAGCGTGGCCGGCGGCGCGCAATTTCGGCGGCAAAGCCCGCACCCTGGCTGTGGGCGACGATATGGCAATGTCCCACCCTGTCGATCAACGCTTCATATGCCGCCAGGATCATGGACTCGTGGCCTGGCCAGCGCGGCACCCATTGATTGGCGAACGCGTCAAACGCCTCGGTGGGAAACTGTTGCCCTGCGTAGGCCTCTCGCCGCGGCGGGTCCGGGTCGTAGACGGGGCCAATGCGAAACGTCGTCCAGGCCTCGCGCTTGGTGCGAAAGACGGGCGCTTCGCGATAGACCTGCGGAAAGCGCGCCCATGACGACCGGCCCCTTTCCACTGCATCGCTGACCAGCACGTCGTAACCGGCGTCCAGGAATTTCCACAGCCAGCCATTGCGGCCATCAGGAGTCGTTTCCCATGTGCAGCCGGTCATGCCCCCGCCATGCCACAGCAGCACCGGATCCGGATGCCGGGGCTGTGCCAGGCGGTACTCCTGGACATACATCTGCCCATAGACCTGCTCTCCGTTCGGGTTGACCTCGCGGGGCGATCCGTTCAGGACCATGCTGCGATATTCGACGGGCAGGCCTTCAAGCACGGCGGTTGCCCCGCCCACGAAGAAGCTGCTCATCGATTTCAGGAAAATGCCCTTGCCTTGTGGATTCATGATGGCTCGTCGAAGTGATGCCCGCATGTTCAAGCAGCGCGTATAGTTACGTCTATCGAAAAAATTTCAACAATTATTGATCCATGCGAATCAATTACGATCTCGAAGATATCCGCGCGTTCTGCTGCGTGGCGCGCATGGGCCAATACACATCGGCCGCCGCGCTGCTGTGCGTCACGACGTCAGCGTTGAGCCGGCGTATCGCAAAGCTGGAATCGGAAATCGGCGGGCGTTTGTTTGAACGTACGACGCGCAGTGTGGTGCTGACCTCGATAGGCCGCGCGCTCTATGAGCGCGTGCTGCCCATCGTTACCCAGATGGACGCCAGCCTGACCGAGGCCGCCCGTCGCGCGCGGGGGCACGAAGGGACGCTGATGGTGAGCACGGTGGCCTCGGTAGGCTATTCGGTGCTGCCGAATGTGCTGCCCGAATTCTATGCACGGCATCCGCAGGTGTATCTTTCCATCCGCGACGGCAACGCTACCGTCACGACAGGACTGGTCGAAGAGCGTGAGGTGGAATTCGGCATCACTACGCCGGTGTCGTTCGGCCCCACGCTGGAGGCCGAACGCGTCGCCACCTATGGCTACAACCTGGTGTTTGCCGAGGGTTCTGCCCTGGCGCCACGCAGCCGCAAGCTGTCGTGGAAAAAGTTGCCTGGCCTGCCAGTAGTGGGGCTGAATCCGGTCAGTTCCACCCGGTTGCAGATCGATAGCGTCCTCAACGCTCGCGGGCTGGAGTTGCCCTGGACCATCGAGGTGGATCAGTTGGCCACCATGATCGGGCTGGTGCAGTCGGGCAATTTCGTGACCATCATGCCGGCGTTGTTCGAAGCGCATGGTTATGGCCTGAAGTCGATTCCGGTGCTGGATCCCGACATCACGCGGGATGTGTACATCGTGCGCCGGCGTGACAGCACGCCGACGCCCCAAGGCCAGTATCTGATGGAACTCGTACGCGCGTACCTTGCGCGTTGAAACACGGCTATAGCGCTCGGCGACTGACACATCGCGTTACTTCGTTCGCTGCTGCCCTTGACGCTCGCGTGTTAGATATATCGCCGGGAGGTTCCGTTCGGCGTGCCGCCGGGCGCATTTCCCTTTTTTGAGGAGCTGACCATGAATACTGTTCACAAGATGAATGCTGTTCAAGTGCCTCTGGGAAGAGTTTCCGCGATCGTTTGCCTGGCGGGTCTCACGTGGGCCATGGGCGCAGCATACGCAGCCGACACCAGCGCTACCTCGCAAGCGCAGCATCAGCAGGATGTCGCGACCTGCAAGAGCGGCACCTCCGGCCAACCGCTGGAAACGTGCTTGCGCGAAGCCGCTGCGGCGCGTCAGGAACGCGAGCGGCAGAACTTGAGTGCGGAGAGCCCTGAGCAATTGCGGCAGAACGAGCTGGCACGCTGCAACCGTCTGCCCGAATCGCAGCGTGCAACCTGCGTGGCCAAAATGACCTCGCCCACGAATGTGCAGGGCAGCGTGCAGGGTGGCGGGGTCTTGCGTAAGAAAGAGATCCAGGTGCCCGCCACTCCGGCGAATCCGGCTACGCCGGCCAGCAACGCACCGGCTCCGGCCCGTTGAACGGTCCGTTGCAGAACGCACAAATGTGGTGATTCGCAGCCACTCGAGAAATGCTCGCGTGGCTGCGTTGTCCGTGCGCGCGGGACTGCCTAAAACCGCTGGTCCTTGTCGAACGGCACCTCGGAATCGCTCGGACGTTCAAACGTCGGCGCTTCACCGTTCAAGTCGGCAATATGAATCTGCGCGAGGCGGGTCGCCTCTGCGATAGCGCCATGGGCGGAATGAAAACGCTCGTCGATGGCAATGCTCTCGGATGGCACACCGGCTATCGGTGAGATAAGCGTGTAGCCGATGCGCCATTCATCGCCGTCCCGCTCCGGCTGCGCGATCTGAAAGTCCCACTTGGCTGTTTGCATAATTCCTCCGGTCGGTCGGTTCATCCTACTGCACTCGATGCGCGCTTGAAAGGTGTGACGCGCCCGCCAGTCATCGGCCAGGTGCAAGCCCTGCAGCAAACAGGCGGGCATGAGAGTTGCTGCCAGTCGGGGTTCATCTTCGCGGAGTCACTGCAATGGCCAATCCGAAGCTCGAAGTCCGATCAGGACAATATTCCGGCAAGCTGCCCCGCGACACCTTTCGCCTGCGCTTCATGCGCCGCTTCTACGACCCGGCGTTCAAGTCTGAAACCGAAGCCTTGGAAAGGCTTGAAGCCATTGCCTGGGATGCGTACGAGCACGGACGCAAGGCGCCCGACACCATCAAGGCGGGATCAGGTTACGCAGATCCCGATTACGACTTATCTGTGGAATGGAAAGATGCCCATGACCGCCTCGCGCGTGCGGCGTTGGTTCAGCGCGATCCGGAAACGCGCTCGCGCGTCCTGGTGATCAACGGCGCGGCGCGCAATGACGGGACCTGTCCTGGCGAGGTGGCAAAGACGTGGCGGCTGTCTGAACTCATCCGCGACGAACTGGAAACAGCCGGCGTGCACGCGGACATGCTGGATCTCAGCCGGCTGGCGTCGGAATACCAATACCTGATCCACCCCTGCAAAGGCTGCGTGTCCACCGCGATGCCGCTTTGCCATTGGCCCTGTAGTTGCTATCCCAACCATTCGCTCGGGCAGGACAACGATGCGATGAACGACATCTACGAGCAGTGGGTGTCGGCGCACGGCGTGATCCTGCTCGCGCCGACCTATTGGTATCAGTCGCCCAGCGTTTTGAAGTTGATGATCGACCGGCTGGTCTGTGCGGACGGCGGCAATCCCGATCCGACGACGACGTCAGGCAAAGACGCGATGAAGGCCAAGCAGATCGAGATGGACGGGTGGCCGTTTCCTAAGCACCTGGCCGGCCGCGCTTATGGCGTTGTGGTGCACGGCGACGTGGCGGGCATCGAGGGGCATCGGCGCGCGCTGTGCGATTGGCTCGAATGGATGGGGCTGGTGGACGCGGGGGCGTCGTCGAAGCTGGATCGCTACATTGGCTACTACAGGCCGTATGCCACGAGCCATGCCGAGCTTGACGAGGACACGGCGTTGCAGGAGGAGGTGCGCAATGTGGCGAAGGCGATGGTCATGTGTCTGCCGCGCTTGCGGGCGGGGGAGTGGCCCGCTGTGGATCAAGGGTTGCCGTCGCCGCGGCCGAAATAAGCGCCGCGGACGATATCCATTCGACACTGAAACCGACGCCGAGCGATCAACGCTAACGAGACGTTCAATTCCCCGCCGGCAGCAACTGCATCCCCGTGCGCCGCGCGAACTCTTCATAACTGATCGGCGCGCCCGCTTTTGTGCTCGCGCTGTTCGCCTGCCAATGCACCCACGAGCGCCCCGTGGACGCATCAAACACGACCTTGAACAGATGACTCGGCACGGCAACGCCGGACCCGATCTCCTTGGGCTTGTCGCCGTAAAACGGCCCGGTGAATACATACACGTCGCCCGACGCCCGCATCACGTATTTACGCGTGTCCTGTTCTATCTGGCTCCACGGACCGCCGTTGTGGCGCTGGTCCTGCGGCACCATGTTGGCCAGCGAGAAGCTTTGCGCCATGGCCTCGTGGGTCGACATGTCACCCGCCGGCGCCATGTGGCCGCGCGAGTAGCCGGACCCCTTGTAGTCCGTCAGTTCGGCGCGTTCGGCGCGCGGCACGCGTGCCTCGGCATAGAACTTGTCGGACCGCTCCATGCCCTGCGCCTGCGTCAGGATCTTGCGGTTCAGGCGCTCGGCCACGAAGACCGGCGTCTTGGTCTGGCCGTTGTGCAGGATGGCGAAGTTTGAAAAGCACAGTTCTCGCAGCGTCTGGCTGGCGGGCACGACGGGCGGGCGTTGCTGCGGGAAGAATTGGGGGCAGTCGGAAAAGCGCGTGTGCGCCATGCCGCCGGCGGGTGCAGCCGCGGGTGCGAACTTTTCCTGGGTCGGCCAACCGACGCGCGCAAGGATGTCGTCGATGGAGAAGTGGGCGCGCCACTGCGGGTTCAACGCATAGGTGGCCGCGCCGAAAGCGGCCAGCGACGTGAGCGTGAACGTTCGCAGGAACCGGTAGATGCGGCCGGGGCTGGCGGCCCGGCTTTTGCTGGCCGGGGCTTTCTTTCGGGGTGCTGATCTCTTCGCGCGGGTCATGCTGCCTGTTTGTTGCGGGCCGGCGCCACTTCGCGCTCGGCAACTGGCGGCATTGTAGATGACCGCAACATGACAGGCGCTGAACGGCCATTGCGGCGCACGCCTACCCTGTGCGCGGCAGCGGGCAGAGTATTCTTATGCTCGTTCGGAATTCACAAACACAACGGCCGCGCTTGCCGGCTGACACAGGACTGGGGAAGTTCAATGAGATCGTCCGTGCTTTTCGTGGCCGCCATCGTGGCGGGCTGCGCCGCTCCCGCGCCGGGAGACATGATCACGCAGGCCAAAGTCCAAGCCATCCAGATCAACGTCACGACGTTCGATGAGATGGTCCGCGATTTTGGTCCGCCTCGCACGCAGCAGGTCAACCCGCAAGGCCTGCGCACCGCGTCATGGTTCTACTTCAACAACAGCGAGTACGGCGCCATGCAGGACCAGCGCACATTGACGGTGACCTACAACAAGGACGGCACGGTCAAGGACTACGTTAATTCGTCCGCGGGCGAGCGGGACGGCGCGCAAAAGAAGCGATAGGGCGCTCGTTGCACAAAAGCTGGGCCGCGGCCGGCAACCGGTAGTGGGCGACGCGCCATCATGGATGGCGACGCGCGGCAAAAAAAGCGGTCACTGCGCCGGCGCCGCCTTCAGCGCATTCGACCGAATCTGCTCCGATCGCTGGCGCTGCTCGTTCCGAATCGGGATGCAGTCCACCACCAGCACCTCTTCGCCGGTCCGCAGGTCGATGACCTTGGTCGCGCGGTACAGGTTGCTGGGCGGGCCGCGGTCCAGGCAGGCTCGCTTGGCGCCGGAGCTTGCCCGGAACAGCTCGGGCACGCCTTCGTATTGCGGGTTGGGCACGCTCCATTTGCCGCTCATGTCCTGCGTTCGCACCACATACTGTCCGAAGGCCGGACCGCTGCTCAGCAGGATGGCCAATGCGCAGGCGGCGCCAACTGCGGTTCTCATGGCGGACGATCCTTTAAGGACGACGGGTAGGGCAGCGTAGCAGCGCGCCGCGGCCTTCGCCGTCCGCCATATGGATGAGTATTACCTCAGAAGCTGCACGCCGATCGCAATCATCAGGATGCCGACGCAGGCGTCCAGCAGACGCCACGCGGTGGCATTGGCGAAGACGGGCCGAAGCAGGCGCGCGCCATATCCCAGCGCGAAGAAAAAGCAGAACGACGCGCAGATCGCGCCCGCGGCAAAGGCCAGCTTGCGGCCTTCGTATTGGCTTGAAATGGAGCCCAGCAGGACGACGGTGTCCAGGTAGACATGCGGGTTCAACCAGGTCAGCGCCAGGCACGTCGCCAGGGCGGCATATGGCCCATTTGCCTGGCGGGAAGAGGGCGACAGATGGTCGTGCTGCTTGCGAAACGCCGAATGCAGGCTGCGTGCGGCGTAGACAAAAAGGAACAGCGCGCCGCCGTAGCGCATGGCGGGTTCCAGCCACGGCAGCAGGCCGACTGCCGCGCCAAAGCCCGCCACGCCCGTCGCGATCAAGATGGCGTCGGACAGCGCGCAAGTCAGGCAGATCAGGAAAACATGTTCCTTGCGCAAGCCCTGCCGCAGCACAAAAGCGTTTTGTGCGCCGATGGCGACGATGAGACTGAGGCCGAGGAGAAATCCGGGGATGAAGGCGGTGGACATGCTGCAACGTCTGGCAAGGTCATTGGGGGCGCTCAGACTAGCGCTGGCCGCGAAATTAGAAAAACTAAATATCCTAATCTTTGATTAGTACAGCTAATCAGGACAAACTGGCCCGATGCAAGATCCGTGCGCATCCCGAAGCCTCGCCCTAGCCACCGCCAGTTCACGGCTCGCTGTTCGCGCCGGCCGCCACCAGGTGATCCAGCAGCAACGCTGCCGCCGCAGGCAGCGCCGATTCGCTACGCATGCAGATCGCAAAGCGCCGCCGGCTCCAGGCGTCCTTTAGCGGCAGCACGCGCAGCCCGTGCGCCATTGCATAGGGCGTGGCGACCTCGATGGGCGCCACGCTGATGGCAAGTCCCGCCAGTACGACGCGAAAGGCCGAATCGAAGTTGCTGACCGTGACGCGGTGCCGCAGCGTCTTGCCGCTGTCGTTGGCGGCCGTCTGCAACATGCGCAGGACGGCGCCGGCCGCCGGCATGCTCACGTGCTCGTATTCCAGCGCGTCTTCGAAGAAGACGGCTTCGCGGTCGGCGAGCGGATGCCCCGGCGCGGTGACGATGGCCAGGCGGTCGCCCCGGTAAGGGCGCTGTTCCAACCCATGAAAATCGGCTGCATCCCAGCAGATACCCAGGCTGGCGATGCCCTCCCGGACGCCGCGCACGACCTCTTGGCTGACGCGTTCCTCCATGTCGACCCGGATGTTGCGGTGGGGCGCGGCTTGAAGAAAGGCTGCGATGTCCTCGGCCAGGGATTCGGCCAGGACCGACGCGGTGGCCAGGATCCGCACTTGCCCCTTCACGCCGCTGGCGTAGGCGGACATGTCGCGTTCGATGCGCTCGGAACTGGCGAGGATGGCGCGCGCGTGCTCCAGCAGCGTTTCGCCCGCTTCCGTGGGCTCGACGCCCCGGCGCTTGCGCGTAAGCAGTTTGGCGCCCACGGTGTCCTCTAGCTGCGCGAGCCGCTTGCTGATGGCCGATCCCACGATGTTGGCGCGCTGGCCGGCGCGGGCAATGTTGCCGGTCTCGCAAACGGAGATGAACAGCCGCAAAGTGGTGATGTCGAGGTCGCGCATGGCGATCATCCTGCTTGATATTCCAAAACGGAATTTTAAGCGTTCCAAAATACCGCTTGTGAGCGGATAGAGAATATCTAAACTGGGCTTCTCTTTTCAACGCCGTGTTGTCATGCCCGTTCAACAACCCTCCTGTCGCCCGTCAGCCGTCACGGTCCGTGAAGTGGGGCTGCGCGATGGCCTGCAAAGCCTTTCTGTCGTGATGCCCACGCAGACGAAACTCGACTGGATCGACGCGGCCTACGCGGCGGGCCAGCGCGAAATCGAAGTCGGCTCGTTCGTGCCCGCCCGTTTGCTGCCGCAGTTGGCGGACACGGCAGAACTGATCGCCCATGCCACGCAGCTTGCCGGTTTGTTGGTGTCCGTGTTGGTCCCCAATCTGAAGGGCGCCGAACTGGCGCTGGCCAGCAACGCCCACCTGATGCTGGTGCCGCTGTCGGCCAGCCACGCGCACAGCCTGGCGAATCTGCGCAAGACGCCGGACGAGGTGGTGGTGATGGTCGGTCAGATGCGTGCGGCGCGCGACGCCGCGGGATCGTCCATGCTGATCGAGGGCGGCGTCGGTACGGCGTTTGGCTGCACCTTGCAGGGCGAAGTGCGGCAGGTCGAAGTGCTGCGGCTCATGCAAGCACTGCTGGACGCCGGAGCCGATCGCGTCAGTCTGGCCGATACGGTCGGATATGCCGATCCGGCGTCGGTGAGGCGATTGTTTGAAGCCGCCCGCCGAATCGCGGGCGATCGCTTGTGCTGTGCGCACTTCCATGACACGCGCGGGCTGGGCCTGGCGAATGTGTTGGCCGCATTGGATACCGGGGTGGCCCGTTTTGACGCCTGCCTGGCCGGTATCGGCGGCTGCCCTCATGCGCCGGGCGCCAGCGGCAACGTCAGCACCGAGGATCTGGTGTTCATGCTGCAGAGCATGGGCATCGAAACCGGCGTCGACCTGCCGCGCCTGCTGGCCTTGCGCGAAGCCGCCGCCGGCTGGCTGCCCGATCAGCCGCTGCACGGCGCGCTGTGGCGCGCCGGCCTGCCCAAGACCTATCCTGCACGCAGCGGCCAGCCGGCCTGAGCGCGCATCACGCATCGACATCGAGCTTTCCATGCAAAACGCCGCCGTTCCCCCGTCCTCCCGACCCTTGCCGCTTGCGGGCCTGCGCGTCGTGGAGTTCACCCACATGGTCATGGGTCCCACCTGCGGGATGGTGCTGGCCGATCTGGGCGCCGAAGTCATCAAGGTCGAACCCGTGCGCGGCGACCGCACGCGTCATCTGCTCGGCGTGGGCGCGGGGTTTTTTCCCATGTTCAACCGCAACAAGAAGAGCATTGCTTTGGACATCCAGAGCCGGGAGGGCGCGGAAGTGGCCCGCAAACTGGCCGCCAGCGCCGACGTGGTGGCGGAAAACTTCCGGCCCGGCACGATGGCGAAGTTCGGCCTGGACTACGCCTCGCTGTCCAAAGCGAATCCGCGCCTTATCTACGTCAGCCACAAGGGCTTTCTGCCCGGCCCTTATGCAATGCGCACCGCGCTCGACGAGGTCGTGCAGATGATGGGCGGATTGGCCTACATGACCGGGCGGCCGGGCGATCCGGTGCGCGCCGGCACAAGCGTGAACGACATCATGGGCGGCATGTTCGGGGCCATCGGCGCGATGGCGGCGCTGATCCAGCGCGGCATCACCGGGCGCGGCCAGGAGGTGCAGTCGGCGCTGTTCGAGAACAACGTGTTTCTCGTGGGCCAGCACATGCTGCAGTACGCGATCACGGGCCAGCCGTCCGCGCCGATGCCGGAGCGCGTGTCGGCATGGGCGCTCTACGACGTGTTCACAGTCAAGGACGGAGAACAGATTTTCCTGGCGGCGGTGAGCGACGCGCAGTGGGTGACGTTTTGCGATGCCTTCGGATTCGACGATTTGAAGAACGATCCCGCCATGGCCACGAACAATGACCGGGTGCTGCTGCGGCCCACGCTGCTGGCGGATCTGCGCAAGCGGCTGGCAAATTACCGCGCCGCCGAGCTGGCGGCTGAATTCGAACGCATCGGCCTGCCGTTCGCACCCATCGTCAAGCCCGAGGCGCTGTACGACGATCCTCACCTGCGCGCCACCGGCGGGCTGGCCGAGATCCGTCTGCCGGACGGCGAGCGGGCCGGGCAGACCGCCGGCGCCGCCCTGTTTCCGCTGATGATGGACGGGCAGCGGCTTGGCGTGCGGCGCGATCCGCCTGTGCTGGGGGCGGACACCGACGCGCTCCTGCAAGGGCTGGGATACGACGCCGGACAAATCGAAGCGTTGCGCGCGCAGGGCGCCGCGGCGTGAGGTAAGGCCGCGCGAGGCATGGCAGCATGCCGCGCCAGAGCAGTGGATCAAGCCGTTGCAATCAACGGCCGCGCAAGTCGGCCGATACAAAAACCATCAGGAGACAGACATGAGCAATCAACGTGCGGGCGGGCGCTGGAGCCGCCGCCAGGTTCTGGGCGCGCTGGGCGCCGCCGTGCTGG
>DMTA01000035.1 GCA_003454835.1 Achromobacter sp.
CCCCTGCGCCGGGGATGGCGCCGGCCCCTGGCATGGCGCCGGCTCCAGGCATGGCGCCCGCTCCAGGCACGGGAACGATGACCGCGCCGATCCGCCAGTAACGCGGTGCGCGAAGCAGGGCGCATGAATTCAAGCGTGTGAAGCAAGTGGTGAAGTAGGGCGCTGCGTGATGCACTGCGCTGCTTCCAAGGCGCAGCCGCTGCCGCAATCAGGCAAAATGGCGGCTGTCGCCTTTTTTCACGCAAATTCATGTCCGACGTCATCGCCCTGATTTTCGATTTTGACGACACGCTGGCCTCGGACAGCACGTCCGGTTTCCTGGACAGCATCGGCGTGGACACGGCCTCCTTCTGGAAGGAAGAGGTCGATCCCCTCCTGTTTCAGCAGGACTGGGATCCCGTCCCGGCCTACCTCTACAAGATGATCGAAATGTCCCGCCAGGGACGGCACGGCCTCATCACGCAGCAACGCCTGAAAGACTGGGGCGCGCGCCTCGATCTGCACGATGGCGTGTCTACGCTATTTCAGCGCCTGCGCGCTGCGGTCCGGGCCGAGCACCCGCAGGTGCAGCTCGAGTTCTACCTCATCTCCAGCGGCATCGGCGACGTGGTGCGTTCGACGCCCATCGCGCATGAATTCACCGAGATCTGGGCGTCGGAATTCGTCTATGGCGAGGACGGCGGCATCGCATTCCCGCGGCGCGTCGTCAGCTTCACGGACAAGACGCGCTACCTGTTCCACATCCAGAAGGGCATCATCGGCCGTGAGTTCCGCAACAAGCCATTCGAGGTCAACCGCAAGGTTCCCGAAGACCGGTTGCGCATCCCGTTCGATCAAATGGTGTTCGTGGGCGACGGCTATACCGACATCCCGTGTTTCTCGCTGATCCGCCGCGCCGGCGGCTTTGCCTTTGGCGTGTGGGATCCCAAGCACCGCGACAAGCGCAGCCGCGCCTGGGGCTTTATCGAAGAAGGGCGCGTGTCCAACCTGAACCAGGCCCGATACGACGAAGAGGCCGAGCTGTACCAATGGCTTGAAGAAGCCGTCACCAGCCTGGCCGGTCGCATCGCGCTGAAATCGCGGGTGTACCGTGGCTGAGTTGGACCCGTTGGCAGCGGTCCCGCCCTGGACCGAGCAGGACGCCCGCTTCATGACCCTGGCCCTGGAACAGGCCCAGGCCGCCTACGACATCGGCGAGGTGCCGGTGGGCGCGCTGGTCGTGTCCGCCCAAGGCGACATCCTGGGGCGAGGCTATAACCGCACCATCATCGACCACGATCCCACCGCGCACGCCGAGATCGTCGCTCTGCGCGGCGCCGCGCGCCAACTTGAAAACTACCGGTTGCCCGGCATTACCGTCTACGTCACGCTGGAACCCTGCGTGATGTGCATCGGCGCCATGCTGCACGCGCGGCTTGCCCGCGTGGTGTTCGGCGCCTACGACCCCAAGACCGGGGCCTGCGGCAGCGTGCTGGACGTCGGGTCCGTGCCCAAGCTCAACCATCACACTTCAGTCACCGGCGGCGTGCTGGCCGAACCCTGCGGCGATCTGCTGCGCCGGTTCTTCCGCGAACGCCGCGCCAAGGAATCCATCGCATGAGTACCCCCAAAGCCGCCAAGTCTGCTGCCAAGCCCGCCGCCAAGGCGCGCCGCGCCAAGGCCGCTGCCATCCCGGACCACGATCACCCGCACGATCACGGCCCGGACTGCGGCGACGCATGCGGCCATGACCACGATCACGACCACGCGCATCATCACGGCCCCCAGCCGGACGCCCGCGGCATCTACCTGATTTCCCCCTCGTCCGCCGTGCGCGATCCCGCCACCGTCACGCTGGCGCGCGAACGGCTGGAGCAGCAGGGCTTCAAGACTGCGCTGGACCGCACCGCGCTGGCTGAACATCAACGGTTCGCCGGCACGGACGCCCAACGCCTGGCCAGCCTGACGCGCGCCGCCAAGCAGAAGCTGCCGATCGTCATGGTGACGCGCGGCGGCTATGGCCTGGGCCGGTTGCTGCACGCCATCGACTGGAAGGCCATGGCCGACAGCGGCAAGCGCTTCGTCGGCATGAGCGATTTCACAGCGTTCAATCTGGCTTTGCTGGCGCAGACCGGCGCGGTCAGCTACAGCGGCGCCACCGCGGTTCAGGATTTCGGCGGCAAGAAGGTCGATGACCTGACCGAAGCGCTGTTCGGCGAAGTGATGCGCGGCGAGCTGGAGATCCTCAGCTTCGAAACGCAGGACGCCGATCCGGTCGACGCGCGCGGCATTCTGTGGGGCGGCAACCTTGCGATGCTGACCTCGCTGTTGGGCACGCCGTATATGCCGAAGGTCCGTGGCGGCATCCTGTTCCTGGAGGATGTGGCCGAGCATCCGTACCGCGTCGAGCGCATGCTGATCCAGCTCTGGCAGGCCGGCATCCTGGCGCGCCAGAAAGCGATCGTGCTGGGCCGTTTCACTGAATACAAGCTGGCGCCGCACGACAAGGGGTACGATCTGCACGAGGTCGTGGCCTGGCTGCGCAAGACGGTCAAGGTGCCGGTGATCACCGGGCTGCCGTATGGCCATGTGGCCACCAAAGCCACTTTGCCCATCGGCCAGAAGGTCGGCATCGCCACCGAAAAGGGGCTCGCGCACCTGGTGCTGGACGAGCATCATCACTGATCCGACGGTCTGGTGATCTAAAGACGGGCGGCGCTCCGGCAGCGCCGCAGCCCGCCAGTAACAACACCGCAGCCCCGTTTTAAATTAGGGCTGCATCGCGTTTGCTACACTAGCAGGTTTTCCCGCATGCGCCTTTGGGCGCCTTCAAACGTACATACACCGTGATATCCACCGCCAATCTCACCATCCAGTTCGGTCCCAAGCCCCTTTTCGAGAACGTCAGCGTCAAGTTCGGGGAAGGCAACCGGTACGGGCTGATCGGGGCCAATGGGTCCGGCAAGTCTACGTTCATGAAGATCATCGGCGGCGACCTTGAACCCTCCGGCGGCAACGTCGCGCTTGAACCCGGCGTGCGGCTGGGCAAGCTGCGCCAGGACCAGTTCGCATTCGAAGACGTGCGCGTGCTGGACGTCGTGATGATGGGCCACACCGAAATGTGGGACGCCATGTCCGAACGCGACGCGATCTACGCGAACCCGGAGGCGACCGAAGACGACTACATGCGCGCGGCCGATCTGGAAGCCAAGTTCGCGGAGTATGACGGCTACACCGCCGAAGCCCGTGCGGGCGAACTGCTGCTGGGCCTGGAAATCGCGGTGGACCAGCACAATCTGCCCATGCGCGAAGTCGCGCCGGGCTGGAAGCTGCGCGTGCTGCTGGCGCAGGCGCTGTTCTCGAACCCCGACGTGCTGCTGCTGGACGAACCCACCAATAACCTGGACATCAATACGATCCGTTGGCTGGAAAACGTGCTCAACGGTTACCAGAGCACGATGATCATCATCAGCCACGATCGTCACTTCCTGAACCAGGTGTGCACGCACATGGCCGACGTGGATTACGGTGAAATCCGCGTTTACGCCGGCAACTACGACGACTACATGCTGGCCTCCACTCAGGCCCGTGAGCGCCTGGTGGCCAACAACGCCAAGGCCAAGGAACGCGTCGCTGAACTGCAGGACTTCGTGCGGCGTTTCGCGGCCAATAAGTCCAAGTCGCGCCAGGCCACCTCGCGCCTGAAGCAGATTGACCGCATCAAGGCCGACCAGGTCGTGGTCAAGCCCTCGTCGCGCCAGAACCCGTACATCCGGTTCGAGCAGAACAAGGTCATGCACCGCCTGGCCGTCACCGTCGAAAACCTGACCAAGGCCTACGACGCACCTGTCATCACCAAGTTCTCGGCCATGGTCGACGCTGGCGAGAAGATCGCCATCATCGGCGCCAACGGCGTCGGCAAGACCACGCTGCTGCGCCTCTTGGCGCAGGACCTGCAACCCGATTCGGGTACGGTGAAGTGGTCGGACAACGCCGACCTCGGCTACATGGCGCAGGACGTGTCCGACCAGTTCCTGCAAACCGACATCAACCTGCTGGATTGGATGGGCGACCACCGCCAGCCGGGCGACGACGACCAGTCGATCCGGTCTGTGCTGGGCCGCCTGCTGTTCTCGGCCGATGACCTGCCCAAGGCGCCCAAGGTGCTGTCCGGCGGCGAAAAGAACCGCATGACGTTCGGCCGCCTGATGTTGGGCCGGCACAACGTGATGCTGCTCGACGAGCCGACCAACCACTTGGACATGGAATCGATCGAGTCGCTGCAGTTCGCGCTGGAAAAGTATGAAGGCACGCTGGTGTTCGTGTCGCATGACCGCGAGTTCGTGTCCGGCCTGGCCACGCGCGTAATCGAAATCCTGCCCACCGGCGAGATCGTCGACTACCGTGGCGGATACGAAGACTACCTGTCCTCCCGCGGCATCGAGGCCTGATTCCGCACGGCAGGGTTCGAAGCGGCGCACGGGTTCGTGCGCCGCTTTCTCATTTGTGCCGCCGAACGTGCCCGTACGCAATTAGCTCTCGGGTCCGCGATGGACAGGCATTCAGCCTGACGCAATCTGCGCTGCGCTATCATCGGGCCCGACCCTGGCGGCTGTCCGGCCAGGCTTCTTTTTGTCCCCACATGTCTCCCTCTTTGCATGACGCGCCCGATGGCGCGCAGATCGGCACGTTCACCCTGACGGCCCGCATCGTTGCCATCGCCTTCTTCACCTTCATCTGCTATCTGGCCATCGGCCTGCCGCTGGCCGTGCTGCCGGGTTATGTGCATGGCAACCTGGGTTACGGTTCCGTGCTGGCCGGCCTGGCGATCAGCGTGCAGTACGTGGCGACCTTGCTCAGCCGATCGCACGCCGGGCGCATGGCCGACACCGTCGGGCCGAAGCAGACCGTCGTCATCGGCATGGCGGCCTGCGCGATCAGCGGCGTTTTCCTGCTGCTCGCCTATGCCTTCGAGCGCACCGCTTGGCTCAGTCTTGCGGCAATCATCCTGAGCCGTCTTGCGCTGGGGTTCGGCGAAAGCTGGGTCGGCACCGGCTCGGCCACCTGGGCCATTGCGCGGGTAGGGCCGTTGCACACCGCGCGTGTCATTTCGTGGAACGGCATCGCCACCTACGGCGCGCTGGCCTTGGGCGCGCCGCTGGGCGTGCAACTCGAGAAACACTGGAGCATGGGCGCACTGGGCGGCGCGGTGCTGCTGCTTGGCGTGGGCGGATTGGGTCTTGCCATGATCCGGCCGGCCGTCGCCATCGTGGGCGGGCACCGGATGGCCTTCAAGAGCGTGGTGTTGCGCGTGTTCCCGCACGGTGTGGCGCTAGGCCTGGGGTCGGTCGGCTTCGGCACGTTGGCCGCATTCGTCGCGCTGTATTACGCCAGCGTCTCGTGGGACGGCGCCGCAAGCGCGCTCAGTGCTTTCGGTGGCGCCTTCATCGGCGTGCGCCTGCTGTTCGCCGGCACCATCACCCGCTTTGGCGGGTTCCGGGTGGCGCAAGTGTCGTTCGTGGTGGAAGCGGCCGGTCTGTTGCTGTTGTGGCTGGCGCCCAACCCGGGCATGGCGCTGCTGGGCGCGGCGCTCACCGGCTGCGGCTTCGCGTTGGTGTTCCCGGCCATCG
>DMTA01000204.1:0-5364 GCA_003454835.1 Achromobacter sp.
GTCGTCGGCGTCGCCGCCCGCTCAGGCGCCCGCCGACAACACCCCCGCGCTGGCCGGCGCCGGCCCGTATCCCCGCTTTGGCGGCGACACCTTGCGCATTGTCGGGGTCTACATCGGCATCATGCGCAGCATCTTCCTGCACGAATTTGGCCATGCGCTGATCGGCGAGCTGGAACTTCCGTCCACGGGCGCGGAGGAAGACGCGGTCGACATGTATTCAGCCTTGCGGATCGTCGAGCCAACCATCTACCCGTCCGACAATGAGGACGTGAACGTCATGGCCCGCGAGGCCGCCACGTATGCCGCCCTGCAGTGGTACTACAGCGGCATGCTGGCGGAGAAAAGGGGGGCGTCGACCAACTCGGCCTGGCAGGACGAGCACACGGGCGACCTGAAGCGCTTTCGCAACATGCTCTGCATCATGTACGGCGGTAATCCCGCCGTCTTCGAGAACGTGGTCAAGCACGTCGGTTTCGAGGACCGGACCAAGGCGCGTTGCACTGACGAATTCAACAAGCAGAACCGGGCCTGGCGCCATCTGTTGGCGCCCCATACCCGCGTGGGCACCTGGACGCCGGACGGCCAGCAACCGGCCAACGCGCCCGGCGCGCCGGTCAACGTGGTGCTCGAACCTTCCAAGCGCAAGATCGGCAACCTGTTTGCGTCAGCCCTTTCCAACGCCGTCTCCAACAGCGTCAAGGATCTGGGCAATACCTACGTCCTGCCGCGGCCGATCAATGTGACGTTCAAGGATTGCGGCCAGTTGAACGCCTGGTACAACCCGCGCGAGGGCTCGATCACGATGTGCTACGAGTTGATCGAGAACATCGCGGTGATGATCTCCGACATCGAAATGGGCACGGTCGGTGGCGAGGTCGTTGCCAACAAGGGCGGCGGTGCGCAGACTGCGCCGCGGCAAGCCCCCTCGGCGGGGCAGGGCATGCCCGCGCTGCCCGCCGGCGCCTTCGACGAACTGAAGGACTTCGGCGTGCCGCCGACCAGCCTGCTGTTCTCGTCCCCCTACCGGGGTCCGACGCCTGTCAAGCACACGCGTGCCGACGTCATCACGACGGCCGACCTGGTCAAGCTGATCAATAACGAGAAGAACATCCTGATCATCGACACCAGCGCGGGGCGGGATACGCTGCCCATCGCCTACCCGCTGCCCGATGCCGGGTCGGACGGCAGCGTTGCGGACCACCTGCAGGGCGCGCTGGACGACTGGCTGAAGAAGAAGACGGGCGGGCAGCGCAACGCGCCCATCGTGTTCATGGGCGCGGGCATGAATGACCGCTCGGCCTACAACGGCGCGTTGCGTGCGGGGTCGCTCGGCTGGCGCGCCTACTGGTATCGCGGCGGCATGGAGGCCTGGACCGCCAACGGCCTGCCCACGGCACCGGTCAAACCCGCCGCAGGCAAATAGTCCGGCGGCGGCCGGGGCCGGGCATTGATGATCGGCCCGCCATCGGCCTGCGCCGCTTCATCGGAGACCGCGCACCGCCACTGCCAAAAGAAAAGCCCGCCAGCATCATGCAGGCGGGCTTTTTTGCGATCGGCGAATCGCTTACTTGCCTTGGGCGGCCAGCGCCAGCGCGGCGGCGTTGACGACGGCGGCGATACGGCCGGCATCGCGCAGCTGTTCGGTCGACAGGCCGTCGTTCTTCAGGTTTTCATAGTGCGAGGCCACGCAGAAGTGGCACTTGCCGATGATGGAGGCCACCAGGGCGAACAGCTCGAAGCGCTTCTTGTCCACGCCGCCATGGGTGGCGTAGGCATTCATGCGCAGCTGGGCCGGCAGGCTTTTGAGCTGGGCGTCGCCGGTCATCTCCACGTAGGGATACCAGGTGTTGTTCATGCCCATGAGGGCGGAGGCGGTCAGGGCGGCGTTCGCGTCGCCTTCGGACAGGCCGCTCTTGAAGGCTTCGACCAGCACCGGGCTGCGCGCGGCGTAGGCGGCGGACAGGGCAGCGCCCACGGCATCTTCGGGAGCCAGCGTCGAGCGGGCGATCACGGCGTCCAGATTCAGGCGGATGTCCTTGGCCCAATCCGGCAGCTGTTCCTTAATGGTCGTAAGAAATTCCATAGTTTTTACCTATAATCTAGCGCAGTTAAAGCCCGGCGCGGGCCCTGCAGGGCAGGGACCGGACCGGGCTGGAAATTACAGCGTGGCGCCGCCAACCGTACGGTTGCACGGGCATAGTTCGTCGGTTTGCAGACCGTCGAGCAGACGCAGAACTTCTTCCGGGTTACGGCCGACGTTCAGGTTGTTCACCGAAACGTGCTGAATGGTGTTGTCCGGGTCGACGATGAAGGTGGCGCGCAGGGCAACGCCAGCACCCTTCTCACGCACGCCCAGCTGGTCGATCAGGGCGCCGGTGGTGTCGCCGAATTGGTAGTGACCCAGCTTGTTCAGGTCCGGGTGCTCACGGCGCCAGGCCAGCTTGACGAATTCGTTGTCGGTCGAACCGCCCAACAGGACGGCGTCGCGGTCTTCGAAATCCTTGGCCAGCTTGTTGAAGCCGACGATCTCGGTCGGGCAAACAAACGTGAAGTCTTTCGGGTAGAAGTAGATCACCTTCCACTTGCCGGGGAACGAGCTTTCGGTGATGTCTTCGAACGCGGACACGCCGTTTTCTTCGTGCTGGTTGAAGCCGGGCTTGACGCCGGTGACCTTGAAGGGTTCGAGTTTGTCGCCAACAGTTTTCATGTTTACTCCCGTAGTTGTTGGGTGGAGATAAGGCATTGCCTCAAACCGTAAATTCTACGCTATGGATTATCGTTGTCTAATTGATAATTCCTAAACTTGGCTTTGGGCAGCTCTATCCGTGCGGTCAGTCCGCCGCCCTCTCGGGGCAGCATTCGAAGCGATCCCCCGACGTGCTTGAGCAGGCGTTCGACGATGGCCAAACCCAGTCCCGCGCCGCTGACGCCGGTGCGCGCCGCCTCGCCGCGCGAGAACGGGCGAAGCAGGC
This sequence comes from Achromobacter sp., assembly GCA_003454835.1. Classification (GTDB taxonomy): domain Bacteria; phylum Pseudomonadota; class Gammaproteobacteria; order Burkholderiales; family Burkholderiaceae_B; genus Achromobacter. The sequence goes on from DMTA01000204.1 coordinate 2,973, forward strand.
GGTCGACGTCTTCGGGCGCGATGCCGGGGCCGCGATCGGAGACTTCGATGACGATCATGCTGCCTTCGGCCAGCAGCGTCATGTTCAGGTGCGCCATGCCGTCGTCAGACGAGCGGCCGTAGCGGCGCGCGTTCTCGATCAGGTTGCTGACGATGCGCTTCAGGTCCAGCGCAGTGATGCGGGCGCGCAGGCCGGGTTCCAGCGCCGCGTCCAGCTCGCCGCCCAGCGAGGCGGTATGGCTGCGCTCGCGTTCATACAGTTCGGCCAGCACGGCGGAAATGTCGGTGGCAAGCTGCGGCAGGGTGCCGGCGGGGCGGGCGTATTCCATGAGCTGCCCGATGCTGTGGTCGATCTGGCCCAGGTCTTCGTCGATGGCCTGCCGCGCGTCTTCGGACACGCCGCTCAGCTCGATTTCCAGACGCATCCGGGCAAGCGGCGTGCGCAGGTCATGCGAGATGCCCGCCAGCATGAGCTCGCGATCGGCTTCGGCCTGGCGCAAATCCTTGGCCATGCGGTTGAAAGACGCATTCAGGTCGCGGATTTCCAACGGGCCTTGTTCGGGCAGTGCCGCGGGCGTTTCGCCGCGTGACAGCACCTGAGCGGCCCGCGCCAGCCTGGATAGCGGCCGGTTGACGAAGCCCACGCTGACCGCCGCGCCGACCAAGGACAGCAGCAGCGCCGTGGCGCCCCATCCCAGCCACTCGATGCCGCCTGTCAGACCAATCTGCTCTCGCTCAAATACCAGCCAGTACAGGTCTTTTTCGATCTGGAAGCTGACCCAGAAGCCGGGCACCTGATTCACGCCCCACGCAATCTGCGTTTCCGGGCCGAAGCGAGTGCGGATGTGCTGGGCGACGCGCTGCCAGTAGTCGTCGTCGGGGAGGGCTTCGGCGAAGTCGGTGACTTCGCGCGGATAGACCTGGATGCCTTCGTTGGTGGCCAGGTCGAGGAGGAGCTTGCTGCGTTCGCCGTTATGCGAGTAGATCAGCGCGGTGCGCGTGATGTTGACGGCCGTGATCACCCGCTGCGCCATTTGATTGGCGCGCGGTCCCAGCTCCATGCTGAAAAATACTTGAAGCCACGCGCCCAGGCTGACCAGCATCAGCGCGGCGAGCAAAAGGAACGTGCGGCCGAACAAGCCGAGCCGCAAACGTGATGTCAGGTTCCTGAATGTTCTGCGCAAGCGCGGCACGACGCTGCGCTCCTGCACCGGGCGGGCCAGCCGATCAGCTACCACCGTCCGGAACGAACACGTACCCCAGACCCCAGACGGTCTGGATGAATACGGGCTTGGACGGGTTCGGCTCGATCAGTTTGCGCAAACGCGAGATCTGGACGTCGAGGCTGCGATCGAAGGCTTCGTATTCGCGGCCGCGGGCCAGCTCCATGAGCTTGTCGCGCGACAGGGGGATCTTCGGATGGCGCGCAAACACCTTGAGCACCGAGAATTCGCCCGTGGTGATGGGCACCTGTTCGCCGTTGCGCGTGAGCGTGCGGGTGGACAGATTCAGCACGTAGGGGCCGAAGGCGATGGATTCGTTTTCCTGGCTGGGCGCGCCGGGGTGCTCCTCGGTGCCGCGGCGGCGCAGAATCGCATTGATGCGCGCCAGCAGTTCGCGAGGATTGAACGGCTTGGACAGGTAATCGTCCGCGCCCATCTCAAGGCCGACGATGCGGTCGATTTCTTCCGCCTTGGCCGTGAGCATGATGATGGGGGTATTGTCGTGGCCACCGCGCAGCCGGCGGCAGATGGACAGGCCATCTTCGCCGGGCAGCATCAGGTCCAGCACGAGCAGGTCAAAATGCTCACGTTGCCAGAGTTTGCCCATCTCTTTGGCGTCTTCGGCGACGAAAACGTTGAAACCCTGTTCGGACAAGTACCGGCGAAGCAGATCGCGCAAGCGCGGATCGTCGTCAACGACGAGGATTTTTCGGGTGGGGGTGGTGTTTTGCGTATTCATGGCCGGAAATGTAACAGTGACAAGAACCGCGGGCTAGTGGGCGTTCACAAGATATTACACATTGCGAACCCTGGTTGAAATCCCCCTTACACACGGGGGTAACAACGGCTTATTTCGTACAATCTGCATCTATGGAACTAAACCTGCTGGCACTGGAAACTTCGTCGTCACGTTGTGGCGTGGCCCTTTTGCGGGCGGTCGATGGCCGCCTGGAAATCAGCGTCCGCGAACACGAGGGATCCCAGGAACACGCCGAGCGCCTACTGCCTATGGCCGATGCCCTGCTCGCCGAGGCCGGCATCGCCCCGTCCGGGCTGCATGCCGTGGCGTTCGGGCAGGGGCCCGGCGGCTTCACGGGGCTGCGCGTGGCCTGCGGCGTTGCTCAGGGCATGGCTCTGGGGCTGGGCATCCCGGTGTTGCCTATTGTTTCA
>DMTA01000204.1:5386-5689 GCA_003454835.1 Achromobacter sp.
CGCGTCCTCCGACGCCGTGGTCGTCGCCCTGGACGCCCGCATGAACGAGGTCTATCTGGCAGTCTACCGCCGTAGCGGCGCCGCGGGCGATGAATCTGTCTGGGAAACGCTTCAAGCCCCGATGCTGATTGCCGCCGCCGAGGTCGTGCCGTGGACGGCGCATCATCTTCCGAACTGGTCGGCCCGGGTTGGCCAACCGCTGACGCCGCTGCTGGCAGGCGATGCCTGGGAAGCCTATTCGGCCGACATGGCCGCGCCCGCCGAATGGCGCCGAGCCGCCGAGGCCCAGCGGCCGCAGGCGGC
>DMTA01000374.1 GCA_003454835.1 Achromobacter sp.
CAGGGCAGGAGGCAGCAGGCTGGACGCGGCGATGGCGACGGCGCCCACGTCCAGCCTTGCCAGCGCGCCCTGGCGGATGTCGACGGCCAGCCGGTCCACGGCCTCGATGCCGGCCAGCGCATTGAGCACTTCGGGAATCAGCGCGCGCCCCTGGCTGGTCAGGTGCAGCCGCCGGTTCTCGCGGCTAAATAGCGCAAAGCCCAACCGCGTTTCCATGTCGCGCAGCAGTGCGCTGGCGGCGGGCTGCGTCATGTTGACCGAGGCGGCTGCGGCGGTGACGGTGTCGAGCCGGTACATGGCGCGCAACAGCAGAAGTTCTCGCCGATTGAGCATATGAAATTCATATGGAAATAGTCAATTCATCTATTTGACCATATGAACGGCAGGCCGCCAGAATAGGCCATCGCATTCAGCAGACCCGCCATTCGCCCAAACCGCCATGCCCGCCAACACCATCGTTTCCGTCACCTGCATTCCCTTGCGCCTGCCGTTCCATCACTGGAGCCCGTCGCCCCTGTTTGCCGGCCGCCCGCGCGACAAGCTGGACAGCGCGCTGGTGCGCGTGCAGACCGAAGACGGCACGGTGGCCTGGGGCGAGTCGTATTGCGTGGAGCCGCGCGCCTTGCCCGCGATCTTCGAGACGCTGATCGCCCCGCTGGCCTGCGGGCGCGACGCGGACGACGACACGCTGTTGCCAGGCATGCAGCGCACGCTGCACAACCTGGGACGGTCCGGCCCCGTGGTGCACGCGCTGGCCGGGCTGGATATCGCGCTGTGGGACCTGCGCGCCAAGCGCGCCGGCGTGCCGCTGTACGCGTTGCTGGGCGGCAAGCGCCGCGAGCGGGTCCGTGTGTATGCATCGCTGCTGCAGTATTACGGCAACGCCGAGCGCCTGGACGCCGTGACCACGCAGGCCCTGAACGCAGGCTATACCGAGATCAAGCTGCACGAGCGCACCGCCGATGCGCTGGCCGCCGTGCGTCGCAGCACGGGGCCGGGCGTGCCGATCATGGTGGACACGAATTGCGCGTGGCTGCCGGGCGAAGCCGAAGCCGCCATCGCCGCCATGCGCCCGCATGATCCGTTCTGGATCGAAGAACCCTTGTGGCCGCCGGAAGACGATCGCGCACTCGCCCGCTTGAAACAGGCCTGCGGCATTGCGCTGGCCGTGGGCGAGAACGCCAGCAGCGCCACCGATCTGGAGCGCGTGGTGGACACGGAAGCGGCGCAGTACGTGCAGCCCAGCGTCATCAAGCTGGGCCTGACCGCCGCGTGGCGGATTGCGCAGAAGTGCGCGGACTCAAGCGTCATCTGCGCGCCGCAGGTCGCATTTTTTGGCCCCGGCTATCTTGCCAGCCTGCATCTGATTGCCGCGCAGCAGACCGAGGTGTCGCTGGAACGCCTTTACGTCGAACTCGCGCACGTGCCGTACGGACGCAGCGTACCCATCGAGAATGGCTGGGTCACCGTGCCGGACGCGCCGGGGCTTGGCGCGGATCCGGAAGCGGAACTTGCCGAGGGCCGGTACAGCGCCTGAACCCCAACCCGTAGAAAACCAAGCGCAAACCGCCACGAAGCCACAGGCCCCCAGAGGCCGCAGAGAACATGAACCAGGAGACAAAGACATGCACGCATCGCGCAGAGCGTTTCTGATCAACAGCGCCACCCTGGCCGCGGGCGCCGCCGTATTGCCGTGGTCCTTCGCGGCACGCGCCGCGCAGTATCCGGACAAGGCGGTTCGCCTGTATATCCCCTACCCGCCGGGCGCGGCGACCGACACGCTCGGCCGCATGGCGGGTCAGGTGTTTGCCGAGGCGCTGGGCCAGCCCTTTGTCGTGGAAAACCGCGGCGGCGGCGGCACTACGATCGGCACGCGCGCGCTGGCGGTGTCCGCGCCGGACGGCTACACCATCGGCATGGTCGACTCCACGTTCACCATCAATCCCGCGCTGCTGGGCGACCGTCAGCCGTACGACGCCATCAAGGATTTCGCGCCGATCTCGCTGATGGCGACGGCGCCCTTCGTCATGGTGGTGCACCCGTCGGTCAAGGCGACGGACATTGCGTCGTTCCTGGCGCTGGCCAAGTCGCAGCCCGGCACGTTGTCGTTCGGGTCGGCGGGCGTGGGCAGCGGGCCCCATCTGGCCGGCGAGCAACTGCGCCAGCAGGCGGGCGTGGACGTGCTGCACGTGCCGTATCGCGGCGGCGGCACCGTGATCACCGATCTCTTGGGCGGCCAGGTGCAGTTCGGCTTTGCCACCGTGCCCACGCTGCTCGAACACATCAAGGCCGGCAAGCTGCGCGCGCTGGCGGTCACCAGCCCGCAGCGCACCAGCCAGTTGCCCGACGTGCCGACGTTTGCCGAGGCGGGGCTGCCCGGTGTGGATATCTCGCCGCTGTTCGGCGTGATTGCGCCGGCCGGCGTGCCGGAGCCAATCATTGAGCGCCTGTCGCAGACGCTGGGCGAATCCGTGCGCAACGGCGCGTTGCGCGACAAGCTGGCCGGGTTGGGTTTTCAGCCGGTGGGCAGCACGCCGGCGGAGTTCGCAAAGCGCATCCGTGACGATGTGGCCAAGTGGACCGCCGTGGTTCAGCGCGGCAACATCAAGGCCGAGTAAGCCGCCGCATCAGGCGTGCTTGCCAGTGCATCAGGTGTACTTGCCAGTGCATCAGGCGTGCTTGCCAGTGCATCAGGCGTACTTGCCCGTCAGGCCGCCATCCACGAGCAGTTCGGTGCCGGTGATGTAGGACGCTTCGTCCGACGCCAGGAATGCCACCGCATTGGCCACTTCCCACGGCGTGCCCATGCGTCCCATCGGCACCTGCTTGTCGCGCGCCGCGCGCGCGGCGTTCAGGTCGTTCGCATCGAACATCTTTGCGACATTGGCGGTGACGCGGGGCGTATCGATCAGTCCCGGAATTACCGTGTTCACGCGGATGCGGTCGGCGGCATACTGCTGCGCGGCCATGCGCGCAAAGTGGATGACCGCGGCCTTGCTGACGCTGTAGGCCAGGTGCGGATAACCGGTGTACCGGATGCCCGCGATGGAGGAGACGGCCACGATGGCGCCGCCGCCCTGCGCGCGCATGACGGGCGCCAGCAGGCGCGTGGCGATCAGCAGGCTGGTCACGTTCACCTGCTGGATGCGGTCCCAGTCGGCGATCGAGATGTCTTCGGGGCCGCCGACCTTGCCGATGCCCGCGTTGGCCTGCAGGATGTCGATGCGGCCAAAGCGGCGCAACGCCGCGTCGACCGCCGTCTGCATCGCGTCCGGATCCGCCACGTCGGCTTGCACCGCCAGCGCGCTGCCGCCGGCCGCTTCGACTTCATGCGCAGCCTCTTCGGCGGCGGTCAGGTTGGCGTCCAGCGCGATGATGGCCGCACCTTGGCGCGCCAGCGTTACGCAGCTGGCCTTGCCGATGCTCCAACCGGGCGCCGACGTGCCCGCGCCCGCAACCAGCGCCACCTTGCCGGCCAGGCGTGTGCCGGACTGCGGGGCAGCTTGAATGGGCATGCCGGAAACGAGCGTACCGGACCCCGCGCTCACGATTGCCCGCCGTCTTGCTGATGACTCTTGCCCTTGTCCACGTACGGAATGGCGTGGTCGATGGTTTCCCAGATGTAGCGCCCGGACGGGCTCTGCTGTTCTTCGGCTACGTGCGACACCAGGCCCGCCGCGCGCGAGATCACGGCAAAGCCGCGCATCAGATCGGTAGGCACGCCAATCTCGCTGAGCAGCGCGGCCACGGCGCCGGTCGCGTTGATGGTGATGTGCTTGCCGTAGGTCTCGTCGATCGCACTGGCCAGCCAGCGCAGCGCCTGGACGGAATCGCCGCTCAACTCGCTTTCGGCTTCGGCCAGCGCCAGCAGCTTGATCGCGCGCGGATCGTCCGGCTTGTGCAGGTGATGGCCGAAGCCGGGCAGCGGGCTGCGCGATGCGCGGTGTTCGCGCGCAATCGCCAAGGCTTCCGCGGGGCCGTCGGATGCCTGCCGGATGCGGTCCAGCAGCCGCGAGCAGTTTTCCATCGTGCCGACGAACTGGCTGCCCACGGCCATCAGGCCGGACGCCACGGCGCCCTGCAGATTCTCGGGTGCGCTCATGTAGATCAGCCGCGTGGCAATCGCGCTGGGCGTCATGCCGTGTTCCATCAGCGTGACCAGCACCGCGTCCACGATGCGCATGTCCACGGGGCGTGCGTCGCGGCCGAGGATCTGCATGATCATGACTTCGGTAAACGACTTCTTGCCGATCAGGTCTTCGACCAGGTCCACGTCGCGGTAAGACATGCCGGTCAGATGATGGGCGCAGAGTCGGGTTTCGGGCTTGTTCATGGCGTCTCCTTCAGTGCGGCGTCGCGCACCGCGTTCTTCAGCACCTTGCCCACGCTCGAGCGCGGCAGGCTGTCGTGGAAATGGATGTGCTTGGGCGTGGCGACCGGGCCCAGCAGCGTGCGCACGTGCGCCTTGAGTTCGTCGCCGCTGGCCTGCGCGCCGGGTTGAAGCTGGACGGCGGCGTGGACCGCTTCGCCCCACTTGTCGTCTGGCACGCCGAACACCGAGCATTCGTAGACGGCGGGATGCGCGGACAAGGCGTTTTCGACGTCCACCGGATAGATGTTGAACCCGCCGGTGATGATGACGTCGCGCAGGCGGTCCTTCAGGAACAGATAGCCGCGCGCGTCGATCAGGCCCGTGTCGCCGGTGTGCAGCCAGCCGTCGACGATGGTTTCGGCGGTCTTCTCGGGCAGGCGCCAGTAGCCGGTCATCACCAGATCGCCCTGGACCACGACTTCACCGATCTCGCCGCGCGGCAGCAGCGTGCCGTCGGGCGCCATGATTGCCACGTCGGACAGCGGCGTGACGCGGCCGACCGATGCGCGGTTCTCCGGCGCTTCCAGATCGGCGGGCCGCAGCACGGTGACGATCTGCGGCGCCTCGGTCTGGCCGTAGGTCGTGCCCAGCACCGGGCCGAAGAAGGCGCGCGCGCGCTCGATCTTTTCGACGGGCATGGGCGCCCCGCCGTAGATCAGGTTGCGCAGATGCGGGAAGTCCGCGCGCGAGACGCCGGGCTGCGCCATGATCATGTAGATCAGCGTCGGCGGCATGAAGCTCAGCGTGCCGCCGCGCGCGCGAAATGCTTCGGTGATGGTGGCGGGCGACACGCTGTCCAGCAGTAGATGCGCGCCGCCCTGCGCCAGCACCGGCAACAGATAGGTGCCCGTGCCGTGCGTGATGGGCGCGGACACGACGTAGCGGTCTTCGGCGGTAAGGCCCCAGTTGAGGATCTGGTTGACGATGCCGGCGTTCCACGCGTGATACGGCTGCATCACGCCCTTGGGCAGCCCGGTGGTGCCGCCCGTGAACTTGATGGCCTGCGTGGCGTCGCGCGGCAAGGCGTGACGCGCCGGAACGTCGTTGGCAAAACGCGCGAGCAGCGCGTCCAGCGACAGGTCAGCGGCCGCGTCGTCCAGCACGATGCGCCGTGCGGAACCCGCCGGCACGAGCGGCGCGCCGACGTCGTCGACGATCACGATGGTCGGCTCGGTCGCATCCAGGATGCGGCCGATCTCGCGCGCGGTGCTGCGGTAGTTCAGCGGCACCCAGACCTTGCCGCTGGCCAGCACCGCCAACAGCGCCAGAATGTGACGCGCCGAGTTGCCGGCGCAGATGGCCACGCGCGTCTGCGGCTCGGGGTCCAGATCCTGCAGGGCGGCCGCCAGCGCGCGGGTGTCGGCCGCCAGCCGCGCGTAAGTGGTCTGCCCATCGGGACCGTCGAGCGCCACGCGATCCGGGTACAGCTCGGCCGCGCGGAAGAAGAAATCAATCGGGTACACCTCAGCTCCTTGAATGCTTAGTTGGCCTTGAGGTTGGCGTTCTTCACGACCGCGCCCCACTTGTCGATCTCGCTGGCGATCTTCTTGGCAAAGGTCTCCGGCGTGTTGGGCTGTTGCGGCGCGAAGAAGCCGCCCTGCTTATAGGAGGTTTGCAGCGCGGGACTGGCCAACGCCTTGTTCAACGCCTGATTCAGGCGATCGATGACGGGCCGGGGCGTGCCGGCCGGCGCCACCAGTCCGAACCACGACTCCACGTCGAAGTCAGGCAGGCCGGATTCCGCCAAGGTGGGCACGTCCGGGGTGGTGGGCAGGCGCTGGGGTGAGGTGACGCCGATGGCACGGAGCTTGTTTGCCTGCACGTGGGGCAGGGACGAGGGCAGGTTGTCGAACATGGAATCCACCTGGCCGCCCAGCAGGTCCGCCACCGCGGGGCCGCTGCCGCGATACGGCACGTGCAGGATGTCGGTGCCGGTCTTCATCTTGAAGAGCTCGCAGGACAGGTGAATGGACGACCCGCTGCCGGACGATGCGCACGTCAGCTTGCCGGGATGCTGCTTGGCATAGGCGATGTATTCCTGAACCGTCTTGATCGGCAGCTTGGGATTGACCACCAGGATGTTCGG
>DMTA01000373.1 GCA_003454835.1 Achromobacter sp.
CCTGGAACTGGTGAACGGACCGCAGTCCAAGGCGCAGCGGCATCTGTTCTTTGCCGAGCGCGCCGCGGTGAAGTTGCCGCCCGAATGGCGCGCCCAGGCGCCGATCGGCACGGGGGGCGTGGTGGGCGCGGGCACGATGGGCGGCGGCATCGCCATGAGTCTTGCCAACGCGGGGCTGGACGTGGTGCTGGTCGAACGCGACGCGCAGGCGCTGGCGCGCGGGTGGGACGTGATCACGAAGAACTATGCCGCCACCGCTGCCAAGGGCAAGCTGAGCGCCGCGCAGGTCGAGGAGCGCCAGGCGCGCATCCGCACCAGCCTGCACCTGGACGATCTGCGCGATGCGGATCTGGTCATCGAGGCCGCCTTCGAGGACATGGCCGTCAAGCGCGAGATCTTTCGGGCGCTGGACCGCGTCTGCAAATCCTCCGCGATCCTGGCGTCGAACACGTCGCGGCTGGATATCGACGAGATCGCCGCTTTAACGGGACGTCCCGCACAGGTCCTGGGCATGCACTTCTTCAGTCCCGCGAACGTCATGCGGCTGCTCGAGGTGGTGAAGGGCCGCGAAACCGATGGCGACGTCGTCGCCGCCGTGTTCCGGCTGGCGCGCAAGATGGGCAAGCTGCCGGTGCTGGTCGGCGTGTGCGACGGGTTCGTCGGCAATCGCATGGTTAGCCCGTACACGCGCGAGGCGCACTTCCTGCTCGAAGAAGGCGCGACGCCGGCGCAAGTGGACGGCGCGCTGCAGCGTTTCGGGCTGGCGATGGGACCGCTGCGCATGGCCGACATGGCGGGGCTGGACATCAGTTGGGCGTTCCGCAAGCGCACGGCCCCCACGCGGCCGGCGCACCTGCGCTATTCGCGCGTGGCCGACCGCCTGTGCGAGCAGGGCCGCTTCGGACAGAAGACGGGCAGTGGCTTTTACCGCTACGAGGCTGGCAGCCGCACGCCGCTGGAAGCCCCCGTGGTGCTGGCGCTGATCGAGACCTGCGCACGCGAAGACGGCATTGCGCGACGTGTCATTTCGGACGAAGAGATCGTGCAGCGCACGATGTATGCGCTGGTCAACGAAGGCGCGCGCATCCTGGAAGAGGGCATTGCGCGCCGCGCATCGGACATCGATGTCATCTACGTGAACGGCTACGGATTTCCGGTGCACCGGGGCGGTCCCTTGTTCTACGCCGAGCAGCAGGGGCTGGCGCAGGTGCTGGCGACGATCCGGCAGTTTCACGCGGCGCACGGCGAACTCTGGCGTCCCGCGCCTTTGCTGGAACGGCTGGTCGCACAGGGTCAAACCTTCGCGGACTTGTAATGAACAGGGGCGCCGTGGATGCGTCCCGCAGAAGAATCAGGAGACAGGGCAATGCAGAGGGAAATGGAGGGCGCCGCGCCAAGCGGGCCGCAGGAGCAGTATTTTTCGAATCTCGCCGAGGGCCGCTTCCGGATCCAACGTTGCGCGGCCTGCGGCGCGCATCAGTTCTTTCCGCGGGTGCTTTGCATGCACTGCGGCGCGCAGGATCTGGCGTGGACCGAGCCGTCGGGCGCGGGCACGGTCTATTCGTTCAGCATCGTGCGGCGCAAGCCTGATGCGGGCGGCGACTACAACGTGGCGCTGGTCGATCTGCAGGAGGGTGTGCGGATGATGAGCCGCGTCGACGGCGTCGCGCCGGAGGGCCTGCGCATCGGCATGCCGGTCCGGGCGCGCGTGCTGCGCGGCGAAGGGCAGCCGCTGGTGGTGTTCGTTCCGGCGGAGGTCGCATGATGTCGTTGGAATCGCTGCGCGGACAGGTCGCCATCGCTGGGGTGGGACATGCGGGTCTGGGCGAAGCCCACGGGTTTACTGAAATGGAAGTGCTGGCGCAGGCCGCCGCACGCGCGGTCGCGGATGCGGGCCTGACCATGCGCGACATCGATGGCCTGGCGACGTGCAGCTCGTCAGCCACGATGTGGAGCATGCCGGTCGCCGAGTACCTGGGCCTCAAGCCGCGCTACATCGAGGCCACGATGCTGGGCGGATCCAGCTTCGTCTCGCACCTGCTGCCGTCGGTGATGGCGCTGGTGTCCGGGCAGTGTAATGCGGTCCTGGTCTGCTACGGCAGCACGCAGAAGACGGCGGTGTTCGGCCGCAAGGAGGGCGTCAAGGCGCGCACGCTGCTGGACCCGCAGCCGTTCGAGTACCCGTACTCGCCCCTGTCGCCCGTGACGTCCTACGCGCTGGCGGCCACCCGGCACATGCACCAGTACGGCACGACACGCGAGCAACTTGCCGAAGTGGCGGTGGCGGCACGGGCCTGGGCACGCCTCAATCCGGAGGCGGCGATGCGCGACCCCCTGTCGATCGCGGACGTGCTGGCTTCGCGTCCGGTGTCTGATCCCCTGACCGTGCGCGACTGCTGCCTGGTCAGCGACGGCGGCGGCGCCTACGTGATGGTCCGCGCGGACCGCGCGCGCCAGTTGAAGCAGCCCCCCGTCTATGTGCTGGGCAGTGCGACCGCGGTATGGAACCGCCAGATTTCGTCCATGGAGGACCTGACCGTCACCGCGGCTGCAGAGTCGGGCAAGCGCGCGCTGGCGATGGCGGGCCTGACGGTGGCCGACGTGGACGTGGCCGAGCTGTACGACGCCTTCACCATCAACACGCTGCTGTTCCTGGAAGACCTGGGCTTCTGCAAGAAGGGCGAGGGCGGGGCCTTCGTGCAGGGCGGGGCGATTGCGCCCGGCGGCCGGTTGCCGGTCAACACCAATGGCGGCGGGCTGTCCTGCGTGCATCCCGGCATGTACGGCATCTTCCTGGTGATCGAGGCCGTGCGCCAGCTTCGGGCGCAGGCGGACGAACGGCAGGTGCCAGGCGCCGACATCGCGCTGGTGCACGGGAACGGCGGCACGCTGTCCAGCCAGTCCACCGCCGTTCTCGGCGGCCCGGCCACGCACTGAGATTCCAGGAGAAATAGCCATGCTGGACAAGACAGTCGATTCCCTGGCGGCCGCGGTGGCGGGCGTGCAGGACGGGGCGGTGATTCTGATCGGCGGCTTCGGCGCCTCGGGCGTGCCGACCGAGCTGGTCTGCGCGCTGCTGGACCAGGGCGCGCGCGAGCTGACCATCGTCAACAACAACGCGGGCAACGGCAAGCGCGGGCTCAGCGAGCTTGTGCAGGCGGGCCGGGTGCGCAAGATGGTCTGCTCGTTCGCGCGCTCGTCCGACCGCAAGAACCCGAACGCCGCGGCCTTCGCGGACGCGTACCGGGCCGGCAAGGTCGAGCTCGAATGCGTGCCGCAGGGCACGATGGCCGAACGCATGCGCGCGGCGGGCGCGGGCCTGGGGCCGTTCTTCACGCCCACGGCCTTCGGCACTCCGCTCGCGCGGGGCAAGGAAACCCGCGTCATCGACGGCGTGGGCTACGTGCTGGAGTCGCCGCTCAAGGGCGACTATGCATTCGTCAAGGCGCGCACGGCGGATCGCTGGGGCAACCTGGTGTACCGCTACGCGGGCCGCAATTTCGCGCCGGTCATGTGCATGGCCGCCGCCACGACGGTGGCGCAGGTGGTCGAGATCGTGGAACTGGGCGGCATCCCGCCCGAACACGTGATGACGCCGGGCGTCTTCGTCAAACGAGTGGTGCAGGTGGGAGTGGGTCATGGGCTTTGAAAAACTCAGCCGGCGCGACATCGCGCGCCTGGTGGCGGCGGACATCGAGGACGGCGCCTACGTCAATCTGGGCATCGGCATTCCGACGCAGGTCTCGGCCTTTCTGCCGCCGGGCCGGGACGTGATCCTGCACACCGAGAACGGAATCGTCGGAATGGGGCCGGGCGATCCCGGCGCGCCGCTGGACCTGGACCTCATCAACGCCAGCAAGGAGGCAGTGACCCTGTTGCCGGGCGCGTCCATCACGGACCACGTGGTGTCGTTCGCCATGATGCGCGGCGGCCATCTGGACCTGACGGTGCTGGGCGCGTTCCAGGTGTCCGAAAAGGGCGACCTCGCCAACTGGGACACGGGCGCGGCCGACACCATACCGGCGGTTGGCGGGGCCATGGATCTCGTGGCCGGGGCGCGCCAGATCTACATCACGATGGAGCACGTCACCAAGGACGGGCAGCCCAAGATCGTGCGCGAATGCACCTACCCGCTGACCGGGGCCGGGGTCGTGGACCGCATCTATACGGACCTGGCCATCCTGGACGTGACGCCGGCAGGCATGCAGGTCAGGGCGATGGTGGCGGGGCTCACGTTCGACGAGCTGCAGGCCCTCACCGGCTGCCCGCTCGCGTTGGATCCCGGCTGGCGGACGCTCCCGGCGCAATAGCGGACCGCCGCGCCGGGCGGCAACGCCGGCGGTCAGCAGCGCTGCCAAGACAGCGATTCCCGTGATTTCCCCGTGTTGACACGGCCAGTTTTCAATCCTTAGAATGTTCTTACAGAAAGAATAAGCGTTCTGCATATAAGAACGCACAAGAAAAGGGAAGAGACAATGCAAACCCAAGCCATGCCCCCGCGCGATGCGGGCGGCGCGCAGCTTGCGCGGCGTTTTCGTGACAGCGCGCTGTCGTTTTCGCGGTCGCGCCAGGTCGACATGGACCTGCTGGTCCNNTCCGCGACGGGCGCGTCACGGCCGCCGAGGTCCCCGTGGCTCCGCTGCCTTCGTGCGACGTCGCAATGCAGGCCTCGGAAGCCGCCTGGTCGCACTTCTGGCAGGCCGTGCCGGACGCCGGCTGGCACGACATCTTTGCGCTCGCCAAGCGCGGCGAATTGCGCATCGACGGCAATCTCCAACCTTTGATGGCGCATCTGCAGTTCGTCAAGGACCTGCTGGCCTCGGCGCGGGAGGTGCGGGCATGAGCGCGGCACTGGAACCCATCGTCGGCCGCTACGTGTCGTTCGACATCGCCGGCCGGCGCTGCCGCGTCTATTTCGAGGAAGCGGGCGAAGGCATACCGCTGGTGTGCCTGCACACCGCCGGCGCCGATGGCCGTCAGTACCGGCACATGATGTGCGACCCGGACATCACCTCGCGCTATCGCGTCATTGCGCTCGACCTGCCGTGGCACGGCAAGTCGTATCCGCCCGAAGGCTGGCAAGACGAGGAATACCGGCTTTCCACGGACCTGTACGTCGAGACCGTGATGGCCTTCTGCCGCGCGTTGGCGCTGGTCCGGCCGGCGCTCATCGGCTGCTCCATCGGCGGGCGCATCGTGCTGCAGCTCGCGCATCTGCATTCCCGTGATTTCCGTGCGCTGATCGGCGTCGAAGCCGCCGATCACCAGGCGCCCTGGTACGACACGTCATGGCTGCATCGTGGCGACGTGCATGGCGGCGAAGTCTGCGCGGCGCTGGTGTCCGGACTGGTCGCGCCCCAGTCGCCCGCCGTGCATCGCCACGAAACGCTGTGGCAATACATGCAGGGCGGTCCCGGCGTGTTTCGCGGCGACCTGCACTTCTATCGCGTGGACAGCGATCTGCGCGGGCGCCTGGATGGCATCCGCACCGACCTGTGTCCGCTCTACCTGCTGACAGGCGAATACGACTTCTCCTGCACGCCGGAAGACACCCTGCGCACCGCCGCCAGCATCCCTGGCGCGCAGGTGACCATCATGCGCGAATTGGGACATTTCCCGATGAGCGAAAACCCCGAGCAGTTCCGCGGCTACGTGCTGCCGGTGCTGGACGCCATCGCCCGCCAATAGAGCAGGCATTACCGACGGGCCGTTGGGGCCCGCATCCTCAGGAGACGACATGCGTTATCCGATCATCCTGGCCGGCGCTTTCGCGCTGGCCGCCGCAATACCGGCCCACGCGCAGGAAACGCTGAAGCTTGGCGCGCTGGTCACCCTGTCCGGCGCGGGCGCCGCCTGGGGGCAGGGCATGAAGAACGCCGCGGAGGTCGCGGCCGATCAGGTGAACGAGGCGGGCGGTCTGGAAGTGGGCGGCAAGAAGTACCGCGTGCAGGTCGTGGCCTATGACGACAAGTACCAGGCGAACGAGGCCGTCACGGTAGCGAACCGCCTGGTGTTCGAGGACAAGGTGCGCTACGTGATCGGTCCGGTGGGCTCCGCGCCGGTGCTGGCGATCCAGCCGATGACCGAGAAGAACAAGGTCATCCTGTTGACGCTCGGCTTCACCTCCAAGGCGCTGGCCGCCGACAAGCCCTACACCTTCCGCCCCAACGTCACGACCGCCGAAGTCTCGCAGCCTCAGATCGACTGGCTGGTCAAGGCGCAGGGCCTGCGCAAGGTCGGCGCGCTGTTTCCCAACGACGAGACCGGCCAGCAGATCGCGCTGGACCTGGAGGCCGCCTACAAGAAGGCGGGCGCGGCGCTGGCCACCAAAGAGTTCTTCGAGCGCGACCGCGTCGACTTCGTGCCCCTGCTGACCCGCATGATGGCGCGCGGCATCGACGCCATCGAGCTGGACGGCAATTCCCCCACCACGGCGGGCCTCATCGTCAAGCAGGCGCGCGAACTGGGCTTCGAGGGCAAGATCGTGCGCACGGGCGGTCCGGCCACGCAGGAGATCGTCAACGTGGCGGGCAAGCAGGCGACCGAAGGCATGCTGGTCCACACGCCGATCGATCCGGACCTGCCCGCCACGCAGGCCTACGCCAAGCGCTACGCGGCCAAGTACAAGCACGCGATGAACGGCTTCAGCCCGGCTTTCTATGACGGAACCAACATGCTGTTCGAGGCCATGCGCCGCGCGGGCACGGTGGAAGACACCGAGCGGGTGCGCATCGAACTCGAAAAGCTGGACGGGTTTGAAGGGTCGCTGGGCAAGCTGAGCTGGACCGGCCAGGCCATGTACGGCATCAATCACCAGCTCAATGCGCCGTTCTACGTGGCCGAGGTGAAGGATGGCCGCGAGGTCATCCGCGCCCGCTGCACGGTCGAGGGTTGCCGCTAGCGCGGCGGGGGATACGACGTGGATTGGAGCATTCTGCTGGCGCAGGCCACGATCAACGGCTTGATCGTGGGACTGCTGTACCTGCTGATGGCGGTGGGCTTCACGCTGGTGTTCGGCGTGATGCGCATGGTGAATTTCGCGCACGGCGAGTTCTACATGCTGGGCGCGTTCGGCGCGTACTACCTGACCACCCAGGCGGGGCTGACCTTTCTGCCGGCCGTGGCGCTTACCTTCGCGCTGGCGGTCGCCGGGGGCGCGGTGCTGGAATGGGGCGTGCTCAAGCCGTTCCGGCGCGACGAATTGAACGGCATGATCGCCACCATCGGCCTGGCGATGATCCTGCAGAACCTCGCGCTGATGTTCTTCGGACCGGACCCGCTGTCCATGCCGGCCGTCGCCCAGGGCACGGCGCGCATGGGCAAGCTGGTCGTGCCGCTGTCGCGCGTGTACGTGGTGCTGTTCGCGCTGCTGGCGCTGGCATTGCTGTACGGCTTTCTGAAGCATTCGCGGCCCGGGCGCGCGCTGCGCGCGGTGGTCGAGGACTTCGAGATCGCCGCGATCCAGGGCATCCGCTCGCGCATCTACTACCCGCTCGGCTTCGGCCTGGGCGTGGGGCTGGCGGCCGTGGCAGGCGCATTGATGGCGCCGCTGTTCTCGGTGTCGCCCTTCGTGGGCGCCACGCCGCTGCTCAAGGCGTTCATCGTGGTGATCCTGGGCGGACTGGGCAGCATTCCGGGCGCCGCGGTCGCGGGGCTGGCGCTGGGGCTGGCGGAAAGCTACGGCAGCCTGCTGTTCGAAAGCAGCACAGCCGACATGCTCATCTTCGCCATCGTGATCGTCATGCTGGTCGTGCGGCCCAAGGGGCTGCTGGGCCGGGGGGAGGCATAAGCCATGACCGTACTTTCGCTTGAAGCCGGCATGGCGCGGCCCGCGCCCGTGCAATGGTTGTTGTGGCTGGCCCTGGCGGCCGCCGCCGTGACGCCGTGGTTTGCCGGGCCATTCGTGCAGCACCTGGCCGTGCTGACCTGCCTGAACGTGCTCATCGTCAACGGCCTGGCGCTGATTGCGCGCTGCGGCCAGCTGTCGCTGGGCCATGCCGCGTTCGTCGCGGTGGGCGCCTACGGCTCGGTGCTGGCGGCGCGTCATCTGGGCTGGAGCTTTCTGCCGGCCACGCTGGC
>DMTA01000388.1 GCA_003454835.1 Achromobacter sp.
GGCCAGCAGCGCGTCGCGCCACGTGGAGCGGCTGTCGATGCCAGGCGTCAGCCGCGTCACGGCCGCGCGCAACTGGACGGCGGTTTCGTGCGAGGCCTGCGGGCCGGCGTTGATCCATTCCGAGATATCGGCGAGCAGCGACTGCACCGGTTCGGGCAGCGTCTGGCCATTGGCCTGCAAGGCGCGCATGCGGTCTTCGACGGCGGACACGGCCGGCGTCAGCGCCGCGATCTGGTCCTGCATGGCGCGCACGGCGCCCGCGGTCCAGCGCAGGTTGCTGGTGTCGAAGGGAACGTGGGTAGATAAGAGGCGCAATTGCGTGATGTCGTTGGCCAGCTCGCGGCGGTCCTTGTCGCGCTGTTCGGCGGTCTTGCCGCTGAGCGTGTCGTGCATCCAGTTGCGCGCGTCGCGCACGGCCTTGTCCAGCTGCAGCGTCAGCGCGGGCGCCAGGCCGCGGGGCAGCACGATGCTGTGGATCAGCGTGGCGCACACGATGCCCAGGCTGATTTCCTCGACGCGCGCCAGCGCCGTGTCGAACACGAGGGAAGGGTCGGTGACGCTGGGAAAACCGATCATCGCGGCGGTGTACCCGGCCAGCATGAACAGATAGGACCGGGGCGTGCGGTCCAGCACCGACATGTACAGGCAGGCGCCCACCCACAGCACCATCGCGCCGGTCATGATGACGGGCGAGTTCGACAGCCGCGGCACCATGTACACGGTGGCCGCCGAGCCGAAGAAGGTGCCGACCAGACGGTACAGCGCCTTGGAACGCACTGCGCCGGACCAAGGCTGCGCCACGACGTAGGCGGTGGTCATGGCCCAGAACGGACGCGGCAAACCAATGCTGTAAGCCAGATAGAGCGCCATGATGGCGCTCAGGTAGCTCTTGAGCGAGAAAATGGTTTCGCGGACGTTGGGCAGTTTCATGGCCGCGCATCCTCTTGCGCGCCGGCGCCGCTGCGGCCCAGCGACACCTTCATGGCGTCGAAGACGCGCAGGCAGGCTTGCAGATCGGATTCGCTGACGTCGTGAAAGATGCGGCGGCGCAATTCAACCAGCACATCTTCGACCTGCGCGCGCAGCGCGTGGCCGGCTTCGGTCAGGTGCAGGGTGCGTGCGCGGCGATCGTGGGGGTCTTCGCGCCGTTCCATCAGACCGGCGGCCACCAGTTGATCCAGCACGCGCACAAGAGAGGGGCCTTCGACGCCCAAAGCTTCGGCCAGCGCGCCTTGGCGAACTCCGTCGCCAAGACGGCCGGCCAGGATGACGGGCCAGGCGGTTGCCTGGGAAAGACCATAGTCGGCGAGCGCCTTGTCTGCCGCGCCGCGATAGGCGCGCGACAGCACCATCAGGTTGGCGGTGGTGGCCATGAGCTGGGAGTCGGATGGAGTAAGCATGAATTCGATTGTATCCTATCTATTAGCTTACTAATGATTGAAAATGGCGACTATCGCGATAGATTCTTTCAATTGGGAAGATGGCGGTGCGGTTTTCCGTGGGTGGAAAACTGAAGGCGGACCCGAGGCCCGCCTTCATACGCTATCGGGGATCAACCGTTGCAGTCGGCCCAGCAGTTCGGCGTTTCGTACAGACGCACGCGCGTCAGGCGCAGTTCGGCGCCGTAATGGCCGTGGTATTGCGGCGCCAGCGTCTCGAAAACGATGGTGGCCAGGTTCTCGGCGGTGGGAATCCGGTCCAGCACAACCGTCTTGTGGCCGGGCAGGCTGTCCAGAAAGCCGCGCACGGCGTCATCGCCTTCGTAGACCAGGAACGCATGGTCCCAGACGTCCACGATGTGGGTCTTGGCGATGTGCTTGATCTCGGAGAAGTCCATGACCATGCCGTTGTCGGACTCGCCGGGCGCCTGCACGATGTCACCTGTCAGGGTGATCTCCAGCACATAGCGGTGGCCGTGCAGATTGCGGCACTGGCTGCGGTGATCGGGGATGCGGTGGCCGGCGTCGAACTCGAGCCTGCGGGTCACGGAAATCATCGTGCGCTCCGCAAGGCGTGGGGGTAAATCATGGAATGCCTATGTATTTGTGGGTTTGCAGGCTGAGCCGCCATTGCGGATGCTGCATGCAGTATTGGACGGCCTGCTCGGTATTGGCCGCGCGCGCCGGTCCGTCCATGGGTTGCAGGAAGAAATGCTCGAAATCCAGATGCGCGAAGGCGTCGGGCAGGGCGTTGAGCTGCGGATAGACCAGCTTGAGTTCATTGCCGCGTTCGACCACGACGGGGGCCGTGCCCTTGGGGCTGACGCAGATCCAGTCGATGCCGGCGGGGGGCTTGATCGTGCCGTTGGTTTCGATGGCGACGGTGAAGCCGCGGGCGTGGATCGCATCCAGCAGCGGGGCATCCAGTTGCAGCAGCGGCTCGCCGCCGGTGAAGACCACGTAGCGGTTGCCGGCGTCCGGGCCCCAGGCCGCGGCAATGGCATCGGCCAGCAATTCGGCAGTGGCGAACTTGCCGCCGCCGTCGCCGTCGGTGCCGATGAAGTCGGTGTCGCAGAAAGTGCAGGCGGCGCTGGCACGGTCGCTTTCGCGGCCGGTCCAGAGATTACAGCCCGCAAACCGGCAGAATACCGCCGCGCGGCCTGCGTGGGCGCCTTCGCCTTGCAGGGTCTTGAAGATTTCTTTGGCGGAGTAAGTCATAGGAGATGCGGGCGGCAGGGCGCCACGGAATTCGAGCAAAAGCGCACTATTTTACTTGGCGCGCGAGATATCCGCCGAAAGACCCTGCAAGACAGGTCCGCCGCCGGGCGGCGCATGGCCGCTGTATGGCGCCAAGCCCCGGATCCAGCGGTTTCAACCGCCGGGTGCAGGAAGCCGGCCGGCCCTGTAGACTTCCCGCCTATGTTTCACGTCCAAGACTCGCTTTTCATCGACGAACGCGACCTGACCTTCACCATGATTCGCGCCCAGGGCGCGGGCGGGCAGAACGTCAACAAGGTGTCCAGCGCCGTCCACCTGCGCTTCGATGTGCGCGCTTCCCGCCTGCCGCCCGAGGTGCAGGAGGCAGTGTGCGCCATCAGCGACCATCGCATCTCGAAAGAGGGCGTGATCGTCATCAAGTCGCAGTCCTTCCGCAGCCAGGAAAAGAACCGCGCCGAGGCCATCGAGCGTCTGGTGGGCATGGTGCGGTCGGCCATCCAGGTCGACAAGCCCCGCCGCGCCACCAAGCCGACGCGCTCGTCGCAACGCCGCCGCGTGCAGCGCAAAGTCCTGCACGGCGAGGTCAAGCGGCTGCGCGGCCGGGTGCAGGGCGACTAGGACGCATCATGGCTGACGCCCGCCGCCGCTATCTGGTCACGCTGGCCGGCGTGTTTGCCGTCATCTGGCTGGCGCTGGCCATCAATCCGCACGACCGCTCGGCTTGGGCGCTGGAGAACGCGCTGGTGCTGGGCCTGGGCGCCGTGCTGTTTGCCACGCGGCGCGCGTTCGTGTTTTCGCGCGTGTCATACACGCTGATCTTCCTGTTCCTGTGCCTGCACACGGTGGGCGCGCACTACACGTACTCGCTCGTGCCGTATGACGAGTGGTGGCGCGCGTTGACCGGCCGCAGCCTGAACAGTGTGCTGGGTTGGGAGCGCAACAATTTCGACCGCGTCGTGCATTTTTCGTACGGCCTGCTGCTGGCTTACCCGATCCGCGAGATCTTCCTGCGCGTGGCCGAGGTGCGCGGCTTCTGGGCGTATTTCCTGCCCATGGACGTGACGCTGTCGACGTCGGCGCTGTACGAACTGATCGAGTGGGGCGCCGCGGAGTTCTTTGGCGGCGACCTGGGCGCGGCCTATCTGGGTACGCAAGGCGATATCTGGGACGCGCAGAAGGACATGGCGCTGGCGGCCCTGGGCGCGGTCATCGCCATGGCCATCACGGCGCTCGTCAACTGGAAGGCGCAGCGCGATCTTGCCCGCGACTGGGCCGACAGCCTGAAGCCGGAGCGCCATCCGGTGGATCGGCGGCCGGGCGACCGTCGTTCGTCGGCTCGCCGGAGCGGAGCCGAAAATCCTTGAAGACAGCAGGGGCATGACGATATATCGGATAAACCCGATATATGATTCGATAAATTGCGATATACCAATATGACCGCAACTTCCTCACCCTCCGACCAACAGGCCGCGCAACCCGCGATCGACGCCGACGCCATCCTCAAGGCGCTGGCCAATCCCGTTCGCCGCGACATTCTGGCCTGGCTGAAGACGCCGCATGCGTATTTCGAGGAGCGTCCGGGCCACACCTTTGAACACGGGGTGTGCGCGGGCCATATCGATGATCGCTGCGGGTTGTCCCAGTCGACGGTCTCGTCGCATCTGGCTGTGCTGCAGCGCGCCGGCCTGATTTCGGCCACCAAGGTGGGGCAGTGGGTCTTTTTCCGTCGCAATGAACCCGTGATTGCCGCGTTTCTGCGGCAGTTGAACCTGGATATGTAGCCCGTCTGCCATACCCGCAAGCGCCCCATTGCCGGGACGAAAGGATTTTGCATGAACCCCCTCTTTGAACCGCTGAAAGTCGGCGACCTGACCCTGCGCAACCGCGTCGTGATGGCGCCGCTGACCCGCCAGCGCGCCAGCGCCGGCCGCGTGCCGAACGACCTGATGGTCGAGTACTACACCCAGCGTTCGGGCGCCGGCCTGATTCTGACCGAGGCGACCGCCGTCACGCCGCAGGGCGTGGGCTACGCCGACACGCCGGGGTTGTGGTCGCCAGAGCAGGTCAAGGGGTGGCGCAAGGTGGTCGACGCCGTGCACGACAAGGGCAGCCTGATCGTCGCGCAGCTCTGGCACGTGGGCCGCATTTCCGACCCGATGTTTCTGGATGGCGAACTGCCGGTTGCGCCCAGCGCCATCGCCGCCAAGGGCCACGTCAGCCACGTGCGGCCCAAGCGAGAATACGTGACGCCGCGTGCGCTGGAGACCGCCGAGATCCCCGGTGTGGTCGAAGCCTACCGACACGGCGCGAAGATGGCGATGGAAGCCGGTTTTGACGGTGTCGAGGTGCATGCCGCCAACGGCTACCTGCTGGATCAGTTCCTGCAGGACAGCACCAATCACCGCACCGACCAATACGGCGGTTCCGTTGAAAACCGCGCGCGCCTGCTGCTGGAAGTGGTCGACGCCTGCGTGGCGGTGTGGGGCGCTGGCCGGGTCGGCGTGCACCTGTCGCCGCGCGCCGATGCCCACGACATGGGCGATTCGGATCTGCCCGGCCTGTTTGGCTACGTGGCGCGTGAATTGGGCAAGCGCGGCATCGCGTTCATTTGCGCCCGCGAACATGAAGCGCCCGACAGCCTGGCGCCGATGATCAAGGCCGAGTTCGGCGGCGTGTACATCGCCAACGAAGGCTACACGCGCGAATCCGCCGAAGCCGCCATCGCGGCCGGCAAGGCCGACGCCGTGGCGTTTGGCGTGCCGTATATCGCCACGCCCGATCTGGCCGAGCGCCTGGAGCGCAAGGCCCCGCTGAATACGCCGAATCCGGCGACCTTCTACGCTTCGGGTCCGGAAGGGTATACGGACTATCCGGCGTTGGCGGCCTGACGCATCCGTCTGCACGGTCGGCATGACGCCTTGGCTTGAATCGCCAATTTGAAGTGCCGGCCGTTCAAAGCGCGGCGCGCATCGGGTACGTAAACAATCCGAAGTGCGCCGCGTTCAGGCCCAGATGCGCCAGCACGGCGGCGCCCAGGCCACCCATGCCGAACGCAAAGCC
>DMTA01000430.1 GCA_003454835.1 Achromobacter sp.
GAACGCCCGCGCGAGGGCGAAAACAGCAGATCGCCCGGCTGCGCGCCCTGCAGGCGCGGGGTGGCGGCCAGAACGCGCGTGCCCGGCGGGGAGGTCATTTCGCCCAGGACGGTGTCGCGGGCCGCCAGGCCCTCGAAGCCCTGCATCCGGCGCTGCGCATCCAGTTGCAGGTCGACCTTCAGCAGGGGAATCCCGGCGACGGTCAGGGCGTCGCTGCCTTCGGTGCGCAGCAGCCAGCGGGGAGCCGTGCCGGTCTTGTCCAGCGGCGTGCCGCGGGCGGCGGGTTCGACCTTCAACCAGGCGCCTGCGGGGACCGGTTGCTGGTCCAGCGTATTGCCGATGGCAAGGTGGCAGCTCGAAAACTGCGGATGCCCCCCTTGCACCACGAATTCGATGCGATGGCCGTGCGCGCACAACCAGCCTTCCAGCGCCTGGTCGCGCGCGATTTCGGCGGACAGGGTTTCGGGCTGCTTGGGCGTGGGGGGATAACGGAACAGGCGTGTCGCGGCGACGCCCTGGATGTCGGCCGGGTGGGATTCGGGAAAGATGGCCCGGTCGAACGATGCCAGCTCGCCGGGCGTGGCTAGGCGCAGCGTGGTGCCCGTGGGCATCTGGACGCCGGCCAGTTGCGTGGGTTGTGTCAGCACCGTCTTGCGCGCGTCGTCGGCCTGCGCTTCGCGCTGGACCGAGAACCACTGGCTGAACTGCTGATACGGGAAAATGGCGCCGACGACCGCCAGCAAGGCCATCAGGACAGTGCCGGCGCGCCGGTGGCCGGCCAGCCATTCCCGCGCGCCGCGCGAGGTGGCCAGGGCGGCCAGCCAGGTGAACAGCGTGGCGAGGCAGGCGAGCGAAGCCGCCATCAGCACATAGAAATTACCGCCAGGAAGGGAAACCGGAATCATGGCGGCAATTATGCGCCAATCCGGCAGGCCGGACCGGCGCGAAAAAGTCCTGGATCGGCCTTAGTCGCGGGCCGACGCCGAGCGCGTGGCCACCACCTGCAGCTTCAGTTCGCCCAGCGCCTGGAACAGGGCGTTGCGGCTGGCCTCGGGCAATTCGGCAAACATGGATTTGACCCAGTTCTCGTGGGCGCGGGCCATGCGCGCAAAGCTCTTCTTGCCTTGCGGCGTCAGCTTGATGAGCGAGCTGCGGCGGTCGGACTCGACCTTGGTCCGCACCACCAGGCCTTCTTTTTCGAGCTGGTCGGTAATCCCGGTGATATTGCCGTTAGTGACCATCATGTGGCGCGACAGCTCGCCCATCTTCATGCCCTTGGGCGCGCGCTGCAGCTGCGCCATCAGGTCGAAACGCGGGAGGGTGGTGTCG
Organism: Achromobacter sp.; assembly: GCA_003454835.1. Taxonomy (GTDB): domain Bacteria; phylum Pseudomonadota; class Gammaproteobacteria; order Burkholderiales; family Burkholderiaceae_B; genus Achromobacter. Next base: position 1,330 of record DMTA01000430.1, read on the forward strand.
AAGTCGTTGCGCAGGCGGCTGCGGATCTCGCCTTCGATGAGGTTGGCGCAGGTCAGCATGCGCAGCCACAGGCGCAGCGCGTGATGGTCGTCAGGCGCGGCGCGGGATTCCAGGTCGGGAGTATCGGTCATGGCTCGGAAGATTACCGGGAATGCGGGGGAGAAGAGGGCGCCAGACCCATCTGTTCGAAGATGGCTTGGGTCAGCGGGCTGTTCGGATCGTTGAGCGTCAGGACAATATCAAAATGATTGGTGCCCGGCATTGGTACATATCTACCGGGAAAACCGCGGGCGCGCCATGCGGCCAGATAATCATCGCTCTGGCGCTTGAATTCATCGGTTTCGGATTCCCCGTAGCTGACCACCAGCGGGCAGCCGGCCTGTGGCAACTGCAGGGCGGGGCTGTTGCGGATGGCGTCGGCCTCGCTCATGCGCATCCATTCGTTGATGTGGGTATGCACCAGCGGGCGCAGGTCGAACAGGCCGGACAGGGGCGCGGCGCCGCGGACCACGCCGGGCGGCACGTCGTAGCTGGCGTGCCAGCCGCCGGCGAGCAGGGCGCCGACCAGATGCCCGCCCGCCGAGCTGCCGCAAATATGGATGCGCGCCGGGTCGCCGCCGTACTCGGCAATGTGGTGGTGTATCCATGCCAGCGCGCGCCGGTTCTGGTCCACGATGCGGTCCAGCGTGACGGCCGGGGCCAGCGAATAATTCACCGACACCACCACCGCGCCCGCCTGCGTGAACGCGGGCGCCATATTGCTGGATTCGTTCTTGGACAAGAGGCGCCAGTAACCGCCGTGGATGAATACGAAGACGGGGGCGCCGGGCTTGCCGGCCGCGGCTGGAAATATGTCCAGCAGTTCATCCGGATGATCGCCAAAAGGCACGTCCAGCGCGCATTCCAGCGTGCTGCGGGCCGTGGCGCTGTCCTCGGCGTATTTCTTGAGTATCGGTTGGATGTCGGGTACTGTCGCGCGAGCGTTGTACTGGACGTCCAGTTCGGCGCGATCGTAGTTGCGGTAGAGGGTGACCATGGCGGCAGGTGGTAAAAACCCTAGACTTGTTTTGCCGATTACTTTAAACCTAAACTATGAACCGCGCCAGTTTTCCCTGTGCTGCATAAGGGGATTGGGGCGTTGCAGAGCAATCCGTTCTGCAGGCACCGGCCTGACGGCGGCGACCATCGCGCCAGCGGGCCGGGCATAGAAGTCTTTCGCATCGCACCTTCAAAAAGAACACCCTCTGCGCGGGCTCGCGCACGGAGCACACCACCATGCGTTTGATCACTTCCTTCCTGGCTGCCGCCGCCCTGATTCCCGCCCTGGCACAGGCCGACACCGTCAAGGTCGGCATCGCCAACGACATCTCGGGCCCGTTCTCGGCGCTGGGCGCTGAAGCCCGCGACGGCTTCAACCTGGCCATCAAGCAACTGGGCAGCAAGCTGGGCGGTCAGCCCGCGGAATTCCTGCAAACCGACATGGGCGGCAATCCGGACCAGGCCCGCCAGCTCGTCACGCGCTACATCCAGCGCGAAAAGGTCGACTTCTTCACGGGTCCCATCGGCTCGAACGTGGCGCTGGCCGTCGGCCCCGCGCTGTTCGCCGCCAAGGTGCCCTACCTGTCCAACAACCCCGGCCCCAGCCAGTTCGCCGGCGCGCAGTGCAACAACTACTGGTTCGGCACGTCGTACCAGAATGACGCCTTCCACGAAGCGGCCGGCAAGGTCGCGGCGGACCGCGGCTTCAAGAAGATGTTCATCATGGCCCCCGACTACCCGGCGGGCAAGGATGCGCTGACCGGCTTCAAGCGCGGCTACAAGACCGCCCCGGGCGACGAGGTCTACACCAAGCTCGGCCAGATCGACTACGCCGCCGAGATCGCGCAGATCCGCGCCGCCAAGCCGGACGCCGTCTACATCTTCCTGCCGGGCGGCATGGGCATCAACTTCGTCAAGCAGTTCGTGTCCGCCGGCCTGTCGCAGAACGTCAAGCTGATCGGCCCGGGCTTCTCGGCCGACGAGGACGTGATCCAGGCTGTGGGCGACCCAATGCTGGGCATGTACAACACGGCGCAATGGGCGCATGACCTGGACGTGCCGCAGAACAAGGCCTTCGTCGAGGCCTTCCGCAAGGAATACAACGGCCGCTACCCGTCGGTGTACGCCGCGCAGGCGTATGACGTGATCATGGCCATGGACGCCGCCGTCAAACAGGCCGGTGGCAAGGCCACCGACCGCGACGCCATCGTGAAGGCGCTCGAAAAGGCCGACTACCCCTCGGTGCGCGGCAGCTTCACCTACGGCAAGAACCACTACCCGATCCAGTCGTACTACCTGCGCGTCGTCGAGAAGGACGGCAGCGGCCGCATCACCAACAAGCTGGTGGGCAAGGTCTTCGACAAGTACCAAGACGTCTACGTAGGCGACTGCAAAATGTGACCTCCCCCGAAGCGCTGCGCGCTTCCCCCCAGGGGGCGTCGCAGCGGACCGGCAAAGCCGGATCCGCGCGACCCCGCTTGGGGGCGGCGGCTCATGACGTGAGCGCTGCGGACGTTGGTTGCAGGATGCAGGTGGGATAGCTTTGGTGAATTGATCGCGGGGGCCCTTCGGCGGCGCGCGGCAAGGGGGAAGTTTTCATGACGTTTACGCTGATCGTCGAGCAATTGCTGAACGGTCTGCAGTTTGGGTTGATGTTGTTTCTGATTGCGGCCGGGCTGACCCTGGTGTTCGGGATCATGGACATCATGAATCTGGCTCACGGCTCGCTCTATATGGCTGGCGCCTATGTCGCCGCCGAAACCATGCAACGCACCGGCTCGTTCACCGCCGCGGTTCTTGTGGCGGCGGTCGCCACGGGCATCGTCGGCATCGTGCTGGAGCTCTCGCTCATCCGCCGCCTGGCGCTGCGCGACCACTTGGCTCAGGTGCTGGGCACCTACGCCGTCATCCTCATCGCCAATGACCTGGTCAAGATGATCTGGGGTCCGGCGCCGGTCATGCTGAACATGCCCGCGGTGCTGTCCGGCCCCGTGCGCCTCCTGCCCGATCTGATGTATCCCGCCTATCGCCTGATGATCATCGTCTTCGGCGTGGCCGCGGCCGCGGGTCTGTACTGGTTCGTGACGCGGACCCGCGCCGGCGTGCTGGTGCGGGCCGGGGCGTCGAACCGCCAGATGGCCACACTGATGGGCGTGCGCGTGCCGCTGCTGTTCCTGGGCGTGTTCGTGCTGGGCGCCATGCTGGCCGCGGTGGCCGGCGCGCTGCTGGGTCCGATCACCTCGGTGCAGGTGGGCATGGGCGAAGAAATCCTGATCCTGGTGCTCGTGTGCATCGTCATCGGCGGCATCGGCTCGATCCGGGGCGCCTTTGTGGGCGCGCTGCTGGTCGGCATGGTCGACACCGCCGGCCGGGCCTTCCTGCCGATGCTGCTGCGCCAGGTGTTCTCGCCGGCCGTGGCCTCCAGCGTCGGTCCGACGCTGGCGGCCATCGCCATCTACGTGTTGATGGCGGCAGTGCTGGTGTTCCGGCCCTCTGGCCTCTTTCCGGCGCGGGGCTGACCATGAAAACCAAGATCTGGACCGTGGTCCTCCTGGCCGCGCTGGCGGTGTTTCCGTTGGTCGCGCCCATGCTGGGCCTGGACTTCTACATTTCCTTCGTGCGGCGCGTGCTGATCTACGCGCTGGCGGCAACCAGCCTGAACCTTATCCTGGGGTATGGCGGCATGGTGGCCTTGGGTCACGCCGCGTTCTTCGGCGCCGGCGCGTATGCGGTGGGCATCCTGTCCATGTCGGGCGTCACGTCGGCGCTGGTGTCGTGGCCGGTGGCGATGCTGCTGGCTGGCGTGCTGGCGTGCATCACCGGCGCGATCTCGCTGCGCACGCGGGGCGTGTACTTCATCATGATCACGCTGGCGTTCGCGCAGATGCTGTTCTACATCTTCATCTCGCTGCGCCAGTACGGTGGTGAAGACGGTCTGAACCTGCCGGGTTATTCCACCCTGCCGGGCATCGACCTGGCCCACGACGTCAGCTTCTATTACCTGGTGCTGGCGCTGTTCGCGCTGTTGATGTGGGCCTTTGGTCACATCGTCGCCTCGCGCTTCGGCATGGCGCTGCAAGGAATCCGCGAGAACGAATCGCGCATGGAGTCCATGGGCTATCCCGTGTACCGCATCAAGCTGATGGCCTTCACGCTGAGCGGGGCGGCGGCGGGGCTGGCCGGCGCGCTGCTGGCCAACCACAACCTCTTCATTTCGCCGAGTCTGATGCATTGGACCCAGTCGGCCAACCTGCTGATCATGGTGCTGGTGGGCGGCATCGGCCTGCGCTACGGCGGCGTGGCCGGCGCGGTGGTGATGCTGACGCTGGAAGAAGTGCTGCGCCTGTGGACCGAATACTGGCACCTGCCTTTGGGCGTGCTGCTGCTGTGCGTGGTGTTTGGCGCGCCGCGCGGCCTGGTCGGCCTGTTCGGGCCGCTGTTCAGCGGGCGCACTGCGCCGCAATCCGGCAAGGTGGGCTCATGAGCAATCCGATGAATGCCACGACCGGCGCCGCCGCGAACGGGACACACGCCCTGCAGGCGCGCGGACTGATCCGCCGTTTTGGCGCGCTGGTGGCCACCGACAACGTATCGCTGTCTCTGGCGCCCGGCGAGATCCATGCCCTGATCGGCCCGAACGGTGCGGGCAAGTCGACCCTGATCCATCTGCTGTCGGGCACGCTGTCCGCCGATGCCGGCACGCTGGAGGTCGACGGCCGCGATGTCACCGCGATGAACGCGCACCAGCGCGTGGCCGCGGGCCTGTCGCGGTCCTACCAGATCACCAACATCTTCAAGCAGTCCAGCGTGCTGGATAACCTGGTGCTGGCCGTGCAGGCCCACGCTGGCAGCAGCTTCCGCTTCTGGAAGCCGCGCGCCGCGGAATCGGCGCTGTACGAACAGGCGCGCGAGCTGGCCCGCGAATGCGCCATCGACGCAAGTCTGCTGGACCGCGCCGCGGGCACGCTGCCGCACGGCGAGCAGCGCAAGGTGGAATTCGCGCTCGCGCTTGCCGCGCGGCCCAAGGTGCTGCTGCTGGACGAGCCCATGGCGGGCATGGGGCCGGACGAGACCGTCCGCCTGACTGAACTGATCGAATCCTTGCGGGGGCGCGCCGCCATGCTGCTGGTTGAACATGACATGCAGGCGGTGTTCCGTCTTGCGGACCGCCTGTCGGTGCTGGTGTATGGGCGGGTGATCGCCTCGGGCACGCCGGACGAGATCCGCGCCAACCCCGACGTGCGCCAGGCCTACCTGGGCGACGAGGAGACCGTGTGATGCTGACCATCGAATCGGCCAAGAGCGGCTACGGCGCCAGCCAGGTGCTGTTTGGCGTCGACCTGGAAATCGGGGCTGGGCAGGTCGTGACCCTGCTGGGCCGCAACGGCATGGGCAAGACCACGCTGCTGCGCACCCTGTTCGGCCAGTTGCCGCTGCGCGGCGGCAAGATCCATTTCTCGGGGCAGGACATCAGCGGATGGAGCCCGGACCGCATCGCGCGGGCCGGCGTCGCCATCGTCCCGGAAGGCCGCCAGTGCTTTCCCAACCTGACGGTGCGCGAGCACCTGACGGCGTTCGTGGCGGGGCGCAACCCGGATATCGGCGAACCCTGGACGCCTGAGCGCGTGTTTGAGCTGTTTCCCCGGCTGGCCGAGCGCGCCCGCAACATGGGCAACCAGTTGTCGGGCGGCGAGCAGCAGATGCTGGCCATCGGGCGGGCGCTGGTGACCAACCCCCGGCTGCTGATCCTGGACGAAGCCACCGAAGGGCTGGCGCCGAAGATCCGGGAAGAGATCTGGAACTGTCTGGCGCAACTGCGGCAGGCGGGGCAGACGATCCTGGTGATCGACAAATATGTCGAAAGGTTACTCAGCTTGGCCGATCGCCACGTCATCCTCGAACGCGGCAAGGTGGTGTGGACGGGCGACTCCAAAGCCCTGGACGCCGACCGCAGCCTCTGGGAACGCTACCTGGGCGTCTAGCCAACGTGTAGTAATAAAGCTGCAAATTGGATGCGCCAGACGTAACAATCGCTGATATAAACCGCAATAAAACACGATATATATTGCTGCGGTGAAACTTAAGGTGTCTCGGACGCATCCAGACGTTTGCACCTGTATCAATAAACCCCCCTGGCATCTACACTTAGCCGCCGGTTGCCCGCATGGGGCGCCGGCGTTCAGGCTCATGGCTCAAAAGGCGGGGCAAAGCACGGGCAGGGCGCCTCGTACGGTCAGCGCGCCCGATCTGCGTCCCCTTTTCGCGCGTGGCATCGCATCAAGCTGTCAGGAAGACTTTGCATGGCGAAATGGGGATTGCGCAGGAAATCACTGATGGCGCTGCTGTTGGCGTGCCTGGTCGCCTTGGCGCCGGCCGCGCTGATCGGCTGGCAGGTGCTGGACGGCGTCCGCGAGCACTTTGGCCGCGCCTTTTCCGACAACTTCACGCAACTGAACCGCCAGCGCATCCTGGCGCCGGTGTCGCGCGAACTGGCGCTGTCGCAGCGCCTGGCCGACAGCGAGGTCACGCGCCGCTGGCTGCGCAATGAAAACGATCCCGCCGCGCGCGAGCTGTTCTTCCGCGAGGCCGACGGCTACCGGCGCGATCTGCTGGGCGGCGCGTATTTCATCGCCAGCGCCGCCTCCGGCAATTACTACTTCAACGACGACAAGCCGCTGTCCGAGACGCCGCGCTACACGCTCAGCCCCAGCGCGGCCGACGACGGCTGGTTTTACGCCACGATCAAGTCGCCCGCCCGCTACAACATCAACGTCAATCCGGACCTGAAGCTCAAGACCACCAAGGTCTGGATCAACGTACAGATCCGCGACGGCGAGAAGGTCATGGGCCTGACGGGCGCCGGTCTGGACGTGGGCGGGTTCCTGAAGGAGTTCGTGAACAGCGGCCAGCCCGGCGTCACGCCCATCATCGTGGACGAAGAAGGCGCGATCCAGGCGCACATGAACCCTGCGCTGATCGCCTACAACTCGGGCGCGGGCGGGGCGGGCGGCAAGGGCATGGTGTTCAGCCTGCTGGATCAGGGCGAAGGCCGCGCCGAGCTGCTGTCAGCCATGCATGCCGCGCAGGCGGATCCGCAGTCCGTGCAGTCTGCCTGGGTCAAGATGGACGGCGTGCGCCAGCTGGTGTCGGTGGCGTACATGCCGGAGCTGCATTGGCACGTGCTGACCGTGGTCGACCTGGGCGCGGCCCGCGTGCTGGACACCGGCTGGCTGTGGCCGGCGGCCATCGGCCTGGTGCTGCTCTTTGCCGCGATGCTGCTGTGTTTCGGCTACGCCATCGAACGCCTGATGCTGCGCCCCTTGCGCCGCCTGCAGCAGTCCGCCCGGGCAATTGCCGACGGCAGCTACGACGTGCGCCTGCCGCCGGGCGGCCAGGACGAGATCGGCGACCTGAGCCGCGCGTTCGGCGTGATGGCCGACAAGGTACGCAAGCACACGGCCGAACTGGAAACCAAGGTGCGCGAACGCACGTCGGCATTGGAAGACGCGAATCGCGCCATGGCCGCCGCGCACAAGAAGATCGGCGATTCCATCGACTACGCCAGCCTGATCCAGCGTGCCATCCTGCCGGACCGGCAACTGACCCAATCGCTGGGCGCCCACCATTTCGTGCTGTGGAAGCCGCGCGATGTGGTCGGCGGGGATTTCTACGTGTTCCGAGAGGACGGCGCCAACTGCCTGCTGGGCATCATGGACTGCGCGGGCCACGGCGTGCCCGGCGCGTTGATGACGATGCTGGCGCGCGCGGCGATCGATCTGGCGATCACCGAGGTCGGACCAGGCGATCCCGCGGGCATTCTGACGCGTACCGACAACGCCATCCGGGCCATGCTGGCCGACGCGCAACTGCCCCGGGCCCTGGCGACCAATACCGATGCGGGGCTGGTATATATTGACCGGCAAGCCGGGAGGCTGCTGTACGCAGGTGCGAAGATCAGCCTGTACGCGAGTGACGGCGAAAGCCTGCATGAGGTGCCTGGCGGCCGGCGCGCGCTGGGCGACAAGCGTATGGGGGTTTACGAGAACAACACGTTGCAGATGGAGCCGGGCTGGACGTATTACCTGGCCACCGACGGTTTTCTGGATCAGGCGGGCGGCGAGCACGGGTTCGGCTTTGGCAATACGCGATTTGCGGACATGCTCAAGACGCACGCCCGCCGGCCGTTAACCGAACAGGCGGCCGCGTTCAGCCAAGCGCTCGCCGAGTACCAAGGTGGCCGGCCCCAGCGCGACGACATCACCTTGCTGTCTTTCCGTTTCGAATAATCGTTATCAAGGCGGTACCCTCCATGAATGCCTCCGATCTTTACGCGTTGGGCGCGCGATTCGACCAGAACCGCACGTTGCTGTGTTTCAACGGGCCGATCTCGCGCAGCCTGATCGAGGAAATCGGCAACGCGCTGAAGAACTACCTGAACGCCGAGCACGTCCGGCCCGCTGAAGCCATGGACGTGTTTTCGGTCTACATCGAGATGATCCAGAACATCCGTCAGTACGCCGCGCAGAACGGCGACGCGGACGCCTCCGCCACGGTGGTGATCGGCCGCCGCGACGAAAGCCGCTATGTGGTGTCGGCGGGCAATCTGGTCAGCGCGGAAGACGGCCACAGCCTCGTCGCCCGCATCCAGGAACTGGCCGCGCTGGACAAGCCGGCCCTGAAAGCCGAATACAAGGCCCAGTTGCACAAGCCGCGCACGCAGGGCGTCGCGTCCGGCGCGGGCCTGGGCCTCATCGACATCGCGCGCCGCGCCGGCGCGCCGCTGGAAGCCAGCCTGACCCCCGCTGCTCAGCCGGGCAAGGCCTTCTTCAGCCTGAGCGTGGTGGTCTGAGGACGCGCGCTCAACAGGATTATTTTCGGAGTATTTGATGAAAGACCTGAACATTCCCGGGACCCAGTCCACGCCCGCCATCACCGCCGACGCTGCCGGCGGCGTGCTGGCGATGCGCGGCGACTCCTACCCCGAGAATTCCTTCGAACTGTTCGGCCCGGTCATTGAATGGGTCGAGTCGTACCTGCAGGACAGCGACGGGCCGCTGAAGCTGGAACTGGAATTGCTTTACCTGAACACCAGCAGCATCAAGTCCGTCATGGACATCTTCGACGTGCTCGAGGCCGCGCACCGCAAGGGCCGCGAGGTCAGCGTGACGTGGTTCTACGACATGCGCAACGAACGCGTGGGCGAACTGGCCGAAGAGTTCAAGGAAGACTGCACGTTCCCGTTCTCGGTGGTTGGCCGCCAATGAAACCGGGCGCCGCCGAACTGGATCAGCGCATCGCCGCACTGCTGGCGGACCCGGCCCATGCCGGCCATCCGCTGCGCGACGCGCTGGAAGCGCTCTGGCGGCACACCGAGGAACAGATGGCGCGCATTCAGCGCGTCACGCAGCTTTCGGACGCCTATCAAAGCATGGCGCACGAACGTGAACTGGGCCTGTGCGACCAGTTCGACCGCCAACTGCGCCGCCTGACCCGCATCGCGCGGATCTCGGATCACTACCAGAACATGATGCGCGACCTGAACCGCGCGCTCGAGGAAACGTCCAGCCGCGATCCCCTGACCGGTCTCTTGAACCGGCGCGCGCTGATGGAGATGATCAAGCAGGAAGTCCAGCGCGCCGCGCGCAGCGGCGACAGCTTTGTCGTCGCGATGCTGGACGTGGATCACTTCAAGGCCGTGAACGACCGTTTTGGCCACGAGACGGGCGACCGCGCTCTCGTCGAATTGGCGGGCGTGCTGGGCGAAAGCCTGCGCGAGTACGACCTGTGCGGCCGCTGGGGCGGCGAGGAATTTCTCGTGCTGTTGCCGCACACGCAGCCGGAAACGGCTCAGGCCGTCATGGACCGCCTGGTCGGCGCGGTGCGCGGACTGGCGATGGCGGCGGGGGACGAGGTCCTGCGGCTGACGGTCAGTATCGGCATGGCGTATCACCAGTTGGGCGAAACGTTTTCGGAGACGCTCAGCCGGGCGGATCAGGCGTTGTATCTGGCCAAGCAGGACGGACGCGATCGCGTCGCCCTTGGTTTTCCGAGGCGCTGAATGAAACCGGAACAGCTGTTATCCGGGTTGGAGCCCCTTATGCTTGATTCTCATCTTGGCGGGTCGCAGTCGAACCCCCAAGGCGCCGCGTGGCATGTGGGCAATTACCTGACGTCGATGGACCGCGCGCTGCTGCTGTTCGGCGTGCCGGGCACGGCCAAATCCTGGGTGTCCGAGCACATGACCGCGGCCATCAGCGGTGATTCGACCCTGCTGGTGCAGGGCACCGCCGGCACCAGCGAAGAGCAGATCCGCTACGGCTGGAACTATGCGCAGCTGCTGGCCAACGGCCCCAGCGAAAAGGCCCTGGTGCCCAGTCCGATGATGAACGCGATGCGCCTGGGCAAGATCGCCCGCATCGAAGAACTCACCCGCATTCCTGCCGACGTGCAGGATGCGCTGATCACCGTGCTTTCGGAAAAGACCCTGCCGGTGCCCGAGCTGGGCAGCGAAGTGCAGGCCGTGCGCGGTTTCAGCGTGATCGCCACGGCCAACAACCGTGACAAGGGCGTCAACGAGCTGTCGAGCGCACTCAAGCGCCGCTTCAACACGGTCATCCTGCCGGTGCCGTCCAGCGAGGAAGACGAAGTGGCCATCGTGCTCAAGCGCGTGGGCGAACTGGGTACGGCGCTGGACCTGCCGGCCGAGCCGCCGGCGCTGCAGGAAGTGGCGCGCGTGGTGCG
>DMTA01000156.1:0-313 GCA_003454835.1 Achromobacter sp.
CTCCCGGCGAGCGGCGCCAGGCGGCTGAGCGCCGGCGCACCGTCCTGTTGCGGCGTATCGAGCGGCGGCGGCGCGTCGTCCGGCATGGGAATCTCGTGCGCGTTCAGCGTCATAGACACCATCGTGTAATAGCCGATCACGGCGGTCAGCTCCACCACGCCCACGGCGGCCCAGCGTTCCACGGCTTGCGCATACAGCGTCGGTTCAACCTGTCCGGTCTCCTGGATCTGGCGGGCGAATTCGTAGACGATCTCGTCGTCGCGGTTGTCGAACACGGGCGTCGCGCGAGCCTGGATGGCATCCAGCACGGCAT
>DMTA01000156.1:503-6506 GCA_003454835.1 Achromobacter sp.
GGATGGCATCCAGCACGGCATCCGCAATGCCGGCGGCGCGTGCCGCCTGCGCATGGATATGCCATTCGATCTGGCTGTTCCAGCGGCGCGCCGTCACCACGATGGCAAGCTCGCTGACGCGCGGCGGCAGGCTCGTGCCAAAGCGCAGCAGCGCGCCCAGCGCCTGCCAGCGTTCGGCAAGCTCAGGACTGTGCAGCGCGGCGCGCAAGGGGCCGACAAGACGGCCGCGCGGACCGGAGACGATCTTCTCGTACACGCGTTTCTGGTCGTCGGTCATGCTGTCGGGCGTGGGCAACGGGATACGGCTCATCATCGTCCTCTCTCTACGGGGTTTCGTCAGGCTGCGTGCGCATCACGGACGGCCGCGCGGCATATCGCGCATGCCAGGCCGCCAGCGCCGGATGATCGTCGCGCCAGGCGATGTCCGGGAAACGATAGTCCATGTATGACAACGCACACCCGATGGCGATCAGGCCCAGGTCGAAGCGGCTGGCCTGCAACGCCGGCGCTTCAGCTTCCAGCGCGGCCAGCACGGCTTTGGTCTTCAGCGCGAACGCGTCCAGCCAGGCGGGCGTCTGGCGCTCGGCAGGCTTGTTGCGTTCCTGGCGGAACAGCAGCAGCGCGTCCAGGAAGCCGTCTCCCAAGGCCTGGCGACGTTCGGCCGTAAGCCGCAACGTCGGGTCGGCCGGCAACAGCCCGCAGCCCGCCATCGCGTCCAGGTAGGCGCAGATGACGCGCGAGTCGTACAGCGCCGTGCCGTCATCCAAGACCAGCGTCGGCAGCTTGATCAGCGGATTGTCGGGCATCAGATCCAGGTTGGGCTTGTCCATCGCGACCGGCGTGCGCACCAGCGCCACGCGGTCCTCGATGCCGGCCTCGTAAATGACGATCATCACCTTGCGCACGAAGGGCGATCGCGGCGACCAATGCAATTTCATTGACAGGCTCCAAAAGGGTTCAAGGTCTGCGGGACATTCAATGCCCCTGCGCGGGCCGCACGGCAGGATCGTTGGCCGCGTCGGGGGTGCGCATCTGAAAGAGATCGCTGGTGTGCGCGTACCAGCCCGCGCCGTGCATACGGCCCAGCAGGCGCAGCGCGGGCGTGTCCACGTAGAATTTTTCGGCGTTGAGCAAGGCGTCGTCGCGCAGGTAAAGCGCCACCACGCGCGCCAGCACGATCACCCGCTGCGGCGCCGCATCCAGCACCTGCCAGACCTCGCATTCCAGCGCCGCGGGGCTTTGCGCGATGCGCGGCGGCGCCACGATCAGGGACGGCTCGGTGGACAGGCCCGCACGCGCCAGTTCGTCGATGCCGGCGTCGTAGTCCAGGCTGGTGTGGTTCATCTGCTCGGCCAGTTCCGCCGACACCAGGTTGATCACGAACTGCCGTGTCTCGAGGATGTTGCGCGAGGTGTCCTTCAATTGCCCGCCGCGCGGTCCGATGCCCAGCGCGACGATGGGCGGATCGCTGCTCACTACGTTGAAGAACGAGAACGGCGCGGCATTGCGCGCGCCCTCTTTTGACTGGCTGACCACCCAGGCGATGGGCCGCGGCACGACCACGCTGGAAAGCAGCTTGAAGGCGTCGGCCGAGGCCAGCTTGCTGAAATCGAAGTTCATGGCGCGGGATAGCGTGGGTTCATTTGGCCAGCAGCCCCAGTGTGCCGAGCAGCCGCTGCATGTCGGCGCGGTCCTTCTGCACGTAGGCGTCGGCATCCTTGGGCGACAACGCCATCAACTCTATCGCCTGGTCCTGCATGATGCGGCGGTAGTCGGGATCGTCGTTCACGCTTCGGACGGTGTCGCTGAGCTTTTGCACGACGTCCGCCGGCGTGCCCGCCGGCGCGGCCAGGCTGTACCAGGTGGCGGCCTGCGCGCCTTTCACCCCGGCCTCGTCCAGCGTGGGCACGTCGGGCAACAGCGGCGAGCGCTTGTCGGCCGCATACGCCAACGGCACCAGCCGGCCCTGGCGGATGAACGGCAGGCTGGCCGACAGGTTCAGCATGGCCAGATCGATCTGGCCGCCCACCGCGTCGTTGATCGCAGGCGACGCGCCGGCGTAGGGAATGTGGTTGAGCTGCACGTGCGCGGCCTGCTGGAAGAGTTCGGCGCCCAGGTGCGTGGCGCCGCCCACGCCAGCCGAGCCATAGCTGAGCTTGCCCGGCTCGGCCTTGGCGCGGGCAATCAGGTCCGGCACCGTCTTGATGCCGCGCGACGGGTTCACGACCAGCATGATCGGCTGCACCGCCACCACCGAGCAGAACGCAAACCCGCCAACGCCGTCATAGACCGTCTTTTGCATCAACGGTGTCACGACGTGGCCCGCCGACGTGCCCAGCAGCAGCGTATAGCCGTCCGGCTTGGCGCGCGCCACGAAACCCGTGCCGATGGACGCGCCGCCGCCCGGCTTGTTCTCGACCACGACGGGCTGGCCCAGCCGCTTTTCCAGCGCCCGCGCCAGACTGCGCGCCACGACGTCGGCGGGGCCGCCGGCGGCATAGGGATTGACCAGCGTGATGGGGCGTTCGGGATAGGCGGCCGCGGCCGGCGCGGAGACGGACGCGATGGACAGGGCCGCTGCGGCCGCCAGCAGGCAGGAGATCATCGAGGGCATGGTCGTTCCATTCGGTTCAAGAGACAGAAAAGGCGCGAGACGGCGGTCAGTCCGCTCGCGCCCCGGACGCTTCGATGATTCGCGCCCACTTCTGCGTATCGGCGCGGATCCGTTCGGAGAACGCCTCGGGCGTGCTGTACGTGGTCTGGATGCCGTACCCCGCCATGCGCTCGACCATCTGCGGCGCCGTCATCACGTCCTTGATGTCCGCGTTCAGCCGGTCGATGATCGCGCGCGGCGTGCCCGCGGGGGCCAGCACGCCGGACCACAGGCTGACCTCGTAGGACTCGAAGCCCGGCGACTCCGCGATCGTGGGAACGTCGGGCAATGCCGCCAGCCGCTTCCGGCTGGTCACGCCCAGCGCCTTGACCTTGCCCTGCTTGACCTGTTCGACGAAATTGGACGACGTGTCGATCATCATCGAGATGCGGCCGGCCATGAAGTCATTGATGGCCCCGGAGGTGCCCTTGTACGGAATGTGGCGGATATCCACCCCTGCCGTGGACTTGAACATCTCGCCCGCCAGATGACTGGTGGTGCCGTTGCCCGAAGAACTGAAGGTCAACTCGCCCGGCCGCTTGCGGGCCAGGTCCGCCAGCGCCGCCACGGAGTCCACGCCCAGCTCCGGATTCACCACCAGCAGGTTGGCGGTCAGGTTGGTCAGCGAAACCGGCGCGAAGCTCTTTTGCGGGTCGTAACGCAGCTTGGCGTACAGCGACGGGTTGATGGTCAGCACGCCCATCGTGGAGTAGAGCAAGGTGTAGCCGTCGGGCGCGGCGGTCGCCACCGCTTCCGCCCCGATCGAGCCGCCTGCCCCGCCCCGGTTTTCGACAACGACGGACTGGCCCAGCTTCTCGCCCAGCCCTTGCGCCAAGGCGCGGGCCATCAGGTCGGTGGCCCCGCCCGCCGGAAAGGGAACGACCAGCCGCACCGGCCGGTCGGGATAGGAACCCGCGGCGCCCGCCGCGGAAATCAGGCCCATGCCGAGCCACAGGCTGACCGCGGTCAGCGCGCTTGCCATTCTCATGCTGTCTCCAAACTTCGTTTTTGTGTTTGAAGCATGGTAGGCGCGCGGCGGGGCCGGGGCTATGCGCGGGATCGCATATCTGTTTTGCGGACGGGTGGGCCTGCGGGTTCAGCCGGGTTGGGCCAGCAGCCGCTGGATTTCCGCCTCGGTTTCCTTGTAGCGGCCTTCACCAAAGTGGCTGTACACGACCTTGCCCTGCTTATCGATCAGGTACGCGGCCGGCCAATACTGGTTGCGATAGGCCGTCCAGGTGGCGTAGCGATTGTCCTGCGCGACCGGATACGTGATGCCGAAGCGTTGCAGCGCTTTTTCCACATTCGGAGTGGACCGTTCGAACGGAAACTCCGGCGTGTGCACACCCACGACGACCAGGCCCTGGTCCTTGTACTTCTGATACCAGCTCGTGACGTAAGGCAGCGTGCGGATGCAGTTGATGCAGGTGTAGGTCCAGAAATCCACCAGCACGACCTTGCCGCGCAGCGATTCCATCGTCAGCGGCTCGCTGTTGAGCCATTTTTCAATGCCGGTGAATTCCGGGGCTGGGGATGTGGCGGCCGGGGCGGCCTGCGCGGCGCCTTGCATCAGGCAGGCGCCGATCAGCGCGCCCAGGGCAATCTTCTTGAACGTGGCAAACATGGTTATCTCCTTGAGGGTCAGGCGAAGAGGTTGGTGATCCAGGCGTACGCCAGGACGTCGTACTGGAAGTAAATGGCGATGGCGGTCAGGACGAGCAGCACGCCGAAGCCCTGCTGCAATCGCTGCGTGTAGCGCGACAGGCCGCGCACCCGGGTGGCGATGGCCTGCCCGCCGTACGCGATGACCAGCATCGGGACGCCGGCGCCGATGGCGAACACCAGCAGCAGCGTGCTGGACTGCACGAGATCCTGCGCCTTGGCGGCCAGCACCAGAATCGAGGCCAGCACCGGCCCGGCGCACGGCGTCCACACGGCGCCCAGGGACAAACCCAGCACAAAGCCGCCCGCATTGCCGCTGCCCGTGCCGCCCGCGGCAGCCAGGCGCTGCAACGGACCGCCGACGCGGGCGATCAGCCGGTCGTAAGGCTCGGGCCAGATCCGCACCAGACCGAACAGCGCAAGGAGGACGATCGAGGTCGAGCGCACTGCCTCGTGCACGTGTTCATTCAGGTTGGAAATCAGGCTGAGCGCGATGCCCAGGCCGGCGAACGCCAGCACGAAGCCGGACACGACGAACAAGGGGCGCAGGCGGCCGGACCGTTCCAGCGAGGTGCCGAGCAGCACGGGAAGCAGGGGCAGCACGCACGGAGACGCGATGGTCAGCATGCCGGCAAGCAGAGCGATGGGGGTGTTGATCAGGTCCATGGGGGTCGTCCTTTGGAAAGTGACCCCATTGCACCCGCGGCACGTATCCGGCATGTGCCGGATCGGCGGATTTTTTCAAGCGCGTGTATCCGCCGCCAGGGCGTATACAGTACGACACACTCCGCGGGCGGCCCGGCGCTATAACCCGTTCACACCCTGCACCGGAGTTCCTCATGAAACGCTTTCTTGCCGTCCTGCTGCTGCTCTTTG
This sequence comes from Achromobacter sp., assembly GCA_003454835.1. Taxonomy (GTDB): domain Bacteria; phylum Pseudomonadota; class Gammaproteobacteria; order Burkholderiales; family Burkholderiaceae_B; genus Achromobacter. The sequence continues at coordinate 5,695 of DMTA01000156.1, forward strand.
GCGGCTTCACCGCCGAGGCCGCCAAGCCCTTCCAATGCCAGCTCATCGCCAACAGCCGTCCGCGCCGCGATCCCCTGCCCCCGGGCGAGCGCTAGGCCGATAGAATTCCGAAACCCGCCGGCGCGCCGGGCGCGCCATCACCCACCAAGAAGGCACCCGCAGATGGACCACATAGACCACGTCATGATCGTGGACGACGATCGCGAGATCCGCGAACTGGCCGGCGGCTTTCTGCGCAAGAACGGCCTGACCGTCACGCTGGCGGCCGACGGGCGGCAGATGCGATCACTGCTGGAGAACCTGACGGTCGACCTGATCGTGCTGGACATCATGATGCCCGGCGACGACGGCCTGGTGCTGTGCCGCGAACTGCGCAGCGGCAAACACCGGCGCATCCCGATCCTGATGCTGACCGCGCGCAGCGACGACATGGATCGCGTGCTGGGGCTGGAGATGGGCGCGGACGATTATCTGGTCAAGCCGTTCGTCGCGCGCGAGCTGCTGGCGCGCATCAAGGCCATCCTGCGCCGCACGCGCATGCTGCCGCCCAACTTCCAGGTGACCGAGCCGGGCCGCGAGATCGCCTTCGGCAACTGGCGGCTGGACACCACGGCGCGGCACCTGCTGGACGCCGAGGGCACCATCGTGGCGCTCAGCGGCGCGGAGTACCGGCTGCTGCGCGTCTTTCTGGACCATCCCCAGCGCGTACTGAACCGCGACCAGCTGTTGAACCTGACGCAGGGGCGCGACGCCGACTTCTTCGGACGGTCGATCGACCTCCTGGTCAGCCGCCTGCGCCAGCGCCTGCGCGA
>DMTA01000156.1:6556-7209 GCA_003454835.1 Achromobacter sp.
CCTGCGCCAGCGCCTGCGCGAAGATGCGCGCGAACCCCTGTACATCAAGACCGTGCGCAGCGAAGGCTACGTGTTCTCCGCCGCGGTCGACGTCTCGGAAGGCGAACCGTGACCGCCGCCTCCCGCCGCCACGCCTGGCCTCGCACGCTGGTCGCGCGGCTGTTCCTGATCTTCGTGGCGGGACTGATCCTGGCCTACGGCCTGTCGTTCGCATCGCTGTTCTACGAACGCTACAGCGCCACCCGCAACATGATGCTGGGCGACCTGGAACGCGACGTCGCCATCGCCATGGACATCCTGGACCGCCTGCCCGCCGCCGAGCGCGCCGCCTGGCTGCCGCGCCTGTCCAGCAACAACCGCCAGTATCTGCTGGACGACGGCAAGGCCGACCAGCCGCTTTCTCTGGATGCCGCGCGCACCGCCGCGCAATCGATCGAGGCCGCGCTGGGGCCGGAACGCCCCGTCACGGTGCGCGCCATGGCCGACGATCCGCGCCACATCCAGGCGCGAGTCGTGCTGTCGGACGGCCAGCCCGCTATCCTGGACATCGAACTGTTGCGAATGCGGCCGGCGCCGTGGTTGTTCGGCGTGCTGGGGGTGCAACTGCTGCTGCTGGCCGGCTGCGCCTGGCTGGCCGTGCGCCTGGCCGTGCG